>NZ_MSDP01000041.1:0-4011 GCF_001937155.1 Salinicola sp. MH3R3-1
CTGACTTTCAACGGCGGATCGCAGAATCTGGAATCGTTCAGTCTGGCGCCGCCTTCGCAAACGGCATTCAATGAGTCGGGTACGCCGTGGACGGTCGACGATGGCCTCACGCTGAACGCGGGGCTTTATGACCAGGGTGGCCCGGAAGTCGCTTATCACGACAGCAGCGAGACCCAGCTGGGCGACAACACCCGAAATGAAGGCGTCGATCTACGCGACAACGGCAATACGATCGGTTCGGTCGCCAATGGCGAATGGGTGGAATACACCATCGATGTCGCCGCGGCGGGGACCTATCAGCTGTCATTCGCTGCGGCGACGATGTCCAGCGGCCGGACGGTGACCGCCAGCGTCGAGCAGGACGGCGCCGTCTATACCAGCGCCACGCCCCAGGCGGTGACCAATACCGGCGGTTGGACCAACTATCAGGCCAACAACGGTATCGAGCTGGATCTCGCCGCCGGCGAGCAGACGCTTCGGCTGACGTTCAATGGCGGCGCGATGAACCTGCAATCGTTCACGTTGACACCGGACGCCAGCGCGGCAACCACTGCCATGGCCTCGACGATGTCGCTGATGACGACTGGCGACGACGGTCCCGGTTCGATTCCGTCGCTGGATGATGTCGTCGTACCCAGCGATGACGTCGCTCTGGCAGGTGTCGACCAGCCGGAGCACGTCGGCGTCGCCTAAGACCAGATCCCACTGAACCCTCATTCCGATCCGTCGGTCAACAAGCCGGGCAGCCATGGGGGTGCCCGGCCTCCTCGTCCCCCGGGCAAGCAATCGAAGTCGAGGGCGGCTTTTACAACCCCGTACCCCCATAACGCTTAGAGGCTTCATACATGTTCACGTTGTCAATCATCGATGTGCAGACAGGCAACATCGTCAAGACATTGGCACCGGGCGCTGCTATTACCCGTGATTTGCTCGGCGATGATTATCGGCTCGAGGTGACGCCCATCGACAGTAGCGGTTTTCTCGCCAGTGACGTGGCCGGCGTCGCCTTGACGCTGACCGACTCGACCGGTGCAGCCAGCGAACTGGTTTCTACCGACACTCCCTATCGATTCCCTTTGGCGTCCGATCTGGATCGCGGGGTGACCAACCTGAAATTGGATGCGCTTGATGACAGCGGCCAGCAGCTGACGAACGGTGAGCAGTCGGTCGATGTCGAGATCGTCAACGCCGAAGGTTGGTCGGGCGATGTCTTCACTCTCCAGGGAGAATCGTTGCTGATCGACGATGGTGCTTCGATCGCCGACACGGTCGTTCGCAATGCCAATAATCCCGAATCGAGTGGTGGCGGTGCCGATCGTCTTTGGGGCGAGTTCAGCGGATCCGGCTATCTGGATATGGGTTCTCAGGCGGGGGATGCGGGGTCGTTTTCGGTCAATGTCGCCGAAGCGGGGACCTATCTGTTGACGATTCGCTACGCCGCCAGTGGCTCCAGCGATCGCCCGATGACACTATCGGTCGATGGCGATCCACAGGGAACGATTGCCTTTGCATCGACTGGCGTGGGTAGCGCGGGTTGGGAAAACTGGACGGAGACCACCGTCGAGATCGATCTTGGTGCCGGGGACAATGTGGTTCGACTCGCCAACGTGGGCAATACCGGCCCCAACATCGACCGGCTGCAATTGCAGAGGGAGGACACGGCGCCGGAGTATAAAATTTATGAGGCCGAGAATGCCGTTCTACAGGGCGGCGCGATCGTCGTCCCCACGACGCAGAGCGACCGCGATGCCTCGGGTACCGGGTTCGTCGACTTCGTGGGCACCGGTGATCAGACCGTCATCTGGAACGTGGACGTCGGCCAGAGCGGCGTTTACGAGGTCACTTTTCGTTACTCCCTGACCACCGGCAAGGCCGATCGTCCCCTGGCGCTGACGGTCAATGGAGAGAGCTACCCGGCTGTCAATTTTCCTGCCGAGAGCCGGACCGTCAGCGACTGGGTCACCCAGACGGTGAAGATGACGTTGAGCGAAGGTAGCAACACCATCGCGGTGACCGCGCCCAACGGCGTTGGCCCGGATATCGATTCGCTGGAAGTGCCCGCCGCGCCCCTGGCGGTCATCAGCAATGGCGACATCAGCGTGGTCAGTACTGATCCGGCTTATTTCGATGATCGCATCGCTTTCAATTATCTCGAAGACAACGATGCCACCAGCTCGTCTCCCGTGGCGCGGGAGTACAAGGATAGTGGCTCGGTCATCATCACCAATAACGGTACCGGGGAACTGGGGGTCGACAGCGTAACGCTGAGCGGCCCGTTCATGCTGGCAGATGCGGATGCCCTGAACGACCTGAGATTGGCACCCGGCGAATCCATCGAGGTGGGCGTTCTATTCGACCGCGCGGCTTATACGCCGCCGAGCAGCAATGCCGCCGACGGCGTGTTCGAAGGCACCATGACGATCGTCTCGGACGACGCCGACCAACCGGTGACGGAGATCCAGCTGGCCGGCTTCTGGCAGGCGCGCGACGAGGGCGGCTGGGAGCCCAATCTCAACGAAATCTGGCGGGTGTTCGGCTTCGGCAATCACATCGATGGCTTGTCGACGCTCGACGGTGGCGGTGAGTCCGTGCTGCAGGATTTCGATCTCTACCGAGCGGTCAATGATCAGGAAGTGCTGTCACGCTACTGGCAGATTGCCGACGGCGTTGGATCGGTCACGGTGACTCAGCTGGCGGCATTCCACGGGTACAGTGGTGCACTGCTTGCACTGCACGCACCAGGTGACAAGTCGGCGCGAGTGTCGCTGAGCAATCACGACAGCCTCTACAGTCAGTCGTTGCTGCCGCATGTGGCCAATGGCGACTACGCCACGTCGAACTTTACCCCAGCCCGGATCCCCGACAGCTGGGCGGGCGACGATATCTTCGGGATCTCGATCGCCAACCAGTCGACCGATCCGTCGTTGAATCCTCATGGGGGGAACACGCCTCCGGCCGAGGATGCCGGGATCGAACGTGGCCATACCGTGCGCGTTTTTCAGGCCTATGACACCGATGGCAATGCCATCGCCAATACCTACTTCGTGGTCATGGACTACACCGGTATCAACTATGACTACAACGACAACGTCTTCCTGGTCGAAGGTATCGAGCCGGCCGCGAGAACGCCTTTCAACGAGTCCGCTACACCCTGGGTCGTCGAACAGAGCGGCCTGACGCTGGATGCGGCACTGTTCGATGAGGGCGCGTCGTATCTGACCTACAAGGATTCCAGCGAAACCCAAATGGGGACTCACTTCCGCGAGGGCGGGGTGGACATCCAGGGCAACGGGGATGCCATCGGCTGGATCGAAAACGGAGAGTGGGTCGAATACACGCTCGAGATCGAGCAGGCCGGCGTCTACGATTTGTCGTTCCTGTCCGCATTGGGCGCACAGACCGGCAGCGCCCGCTCGATCACGGCCACCTTCGACAATGGCGCCGGCGTCTATGAAGTGGCGACAATCGGCGTCGATTACACGGGCGGTTGGAGCACATTCGCAGAGACCGAAAGTCAGAACGTGGCGTTGGAAGCGGGCACGCAAACCCTGCGTCTGACTTTCAACGGCGGATCGCAGAATCTGGAATCGTTCAGTCTGTCACCGCCTTCGCAAACGGCATTCAACGACGCGGCTACGCCCTGGGCCGTCGACGATGGCCTCACGCTGAACGCGGGGCTTTATGACCAAGGTGGCCCAGAGGTCGCTTATCACGACAGCAGCGAGACCCAGCTGGGCGACAACACCCGAAACGAAGGCGTCGATCTGCGCGACAACGGCAATTCGATCGGCTCGATCGCCAACGGCGAATGGGTGGAATACACCATCGACGTTGCCACGGCGGGTACCTATCAGCTGTCATTTGCTGCGGCGACGATGTCCAGCGGGCGAACGGTGACCGCCAGCGTCGAGCAGGACGGCACCGTCTATACCAGCGCCACGCCCCAGGCGGTGACCAATACCGGCGGTTGGAACAACTATCAGGCCAACGACGGTATCGAGCTGGATCTCG
>NZ_MSDP01000042.1:0-57162 GCF_001937155.1 Salinicola sp. MH3R3-1
GAGCAAAGAGCTACGAGCAAAGAGCTACGAGCAAAGAGCAAAGAGCAAAGAGCAAAGAGCAAAGAGCAAAGAGCAAAGAGCAAAGAGCAAAGAGCAAAGAGCAAAGAGCTGCAAGTGTTAGACCTTTGGACCTGGCGGCTGTCGCCGCAGCGTCATTCGGTGGCGTGACGAGACCGTTCCACCGTCGAGGTAACTCCTAGTCTGGTTTCGCGCCTTCATTCGATGTCGTCGCCAGAGCGGCACGACACAAGGCATTCCGAGATCAGACCCAGGAGTTCACGCCATGTCTTCACCCGCCAACCGAGGCGTCGTTTTTCGCGGTGCCGGCAAGGTCGCCGTCGAAAGCATTCCCTTTCCCGAACTGGCGCTCGGCAGCCGCCAGTGCCATCACGGCGTCATCCTCAAGATTCTGACCACCAATATCTGCGGCAGCGATCAGCACATGGTGCGTGGCCGAACCACGGCACCGGAAGGGCTGGTGCTGGGCCACGAGATTACCGGCGAAGTAATCGAGTGCGGCCGTGATGTCGAATTCATCAAGCAGGGCGACATCGTTTCGGTGCCGTTCAACGTTGCCTGCGGGCGCTGCCGCAACTGCAAGCGTGGCGACACCCACATCTGCCTGCACGTCAACGGTGATCGCGCCGGCGGCGCCTATGGCTATGTCGACATGGGCGGCTGGGTCGGGGGGCAGGCCGAATACGTGATGGTGCCCTATGCCGACTTCCAGCTGCTCGTCTTCCCTGACAAGGCGCAGGCGATGGAGAAAATCCTCGATCTGACCATGCTCTCGGATATCTTCCCCACCGGCTTCCACGGCTGTGTGACGGCCGGTGTCCAGCCGGGTTCGACGGTCTATATCGCCGGCGCGGGCCCTGTAGGGCTGGCAGCGGCAGTTTCCGCCCAGCTGCTGGGCGCGGCCTGCGTGATCGTCGGCGACATGAACGACAAGCGCCTCGATCAGGCTCGCAGCTTTG
Organism: Salinicola sp. MH3R3-1; assembly: GCF_001937155.1. Taxonomy (NCBI): domain Bacteria; kingdom Pseudomonadati; phylum Pseudomonadota; class Gammaproteobacteria; order Oceanospirillales; family Halomonadaceae; genus Salinicola; species Salinicola sp. MH3R3-1. The sequence continues at coordinate 978 of NZ_MSDP01000042.1, forward strand.
GCTGTGAAGGTCTCGATCTCAAGCAGGATGCCAGCATGTCGGAGCTGATCGAGTCGGTGCTGGGCGTGCCGGAGGTCGATGCCGCGGTCGATGCGGTGGGTTTCGAGGCCAACTGCCATGGCCACAACCACGCGCATGAGCAGCCGGCTACCGTGCTCAATGCCGTCATGGAAATCACCCAGGCGGGCGGGCGGGTCGGCATTCCCGGGCTTTACGTCACCGAGGACCCCGGCGCGGATAGCGAAGAGGCCAAACATGGCAATCTCTCGATGAAGTTCGGTCTCGGCTGGGCCAAGGCGATGTCGTTCCACACCGGCCAGACGCCGGCCATGCGTTATCAGCGCCAGTTGATGCAGGCGATCCTTCACGACAGGGTACAGATCGGCAAGGCCGTGAACGTGCAGACCATCTCGCTCGACGAGGCGCCGCAGGGTTACGCCGACTTCGACGGCGGCGCGGCCAAGAAATTCGTCATCGATCCGCACGGGACGCTCAAATAGCCACGAGCTACGAGCCACGAGCCACGAGCCACGAGCCACGAGCCACGAGCCACGAGCCACGAATAGCGCCAATTTTGGGGCGCTGAAAAAGCAGCCGGCACCGCTTTCGAGCGGCGCCGGCTCATTAGTATTTGGCGAGCCGGGGGCAGGGCGTCACAATCAGACACGATTTCATGAGAGTGACGAGAGCCGATGATGAGTGAACCGATCCCTGACCTGCCGCGCTGTGCCTGGGCTCAGACCCACCCGCTGAATGCCGAGTATCACGACGAGGAGTGGGGCGTTCCGGAGTACGACAGCCGCGCGCTGTGGGAAAAGCTGATCCTGGATGGCTTTCAGGCAGGGCTTTCCTGGCTCACCATTCTCAAGAAGCGCGACGCCTTTCGCGACGCCTTCGAGGGGTTCGACCCCGAGCGGATCGCGCAATACGACGAGCAAGAGGTCGAGCGTCTGATGGGCAACGCCGGCATCATCCGCTCGCGATCCAAGATCGAGGCGACCATCGGCAACGCCCAGGCATACCTCGCCATGCGAGACAACGGCGAAGATTTCTCCGAATTCCTGTGGGGCATGGTCGGCGGCCGGCCGATCCAGCGAGACGTCGAGCGCGATGGGCCGGTCCCCACCCAGACCCCGCTCTCTGTAGATATCTCCAAGGCGCTCAAGAAACGCGGCTTCAAGTTCGTCGGTCCGGTCATCGTCTACGCCTGGATGCAGGCAGTGGGCATGGTCAACGACCACGCCGAGACGTGCCATCGCCGCAAGCCGGTGGCGGCGATGGGCTGATCATCGAGTCGCGAATTCGCTGACGCCGCTCGATCTGAGCGGCGTTTTTCGTTGTCACCATGAATCTCTGCACTGATCGAACGCTGTCGCAAATCGTATCGTCATGTCGCAAACACGCTTGAGCGTGACGTCGCAGAACATCATGCCCCCCTGAGCGGACGATACCATCGCGGAAAATCATCGATCCGTCGGTCGATGCCGCCGTCCGCCGTGGCGTAGAGAGGGGCTCATGCAACGCTATTCCGGTTTCAGTTTGGTCAAACACGCGCTCAGCCATCACGAGAACTGGCAGCGTCATTGGCGTAACCCGGTCCCGAAGAAAGAGTACGACGTGATCATCGTCGGCGGTGGCGGGCATGGGCTGGCCACTGCCTATTACCTGGCCAAGCAGCACGGCATCACCAACGTGGCGGTGATCGAGAAAGGCTGGCTCGGCGGCGGCAACACGGCGCGCAACACCACGATCGTGCGCTCGAACTATCTGTGGGATGAATCCGCCGCACTCTACGAGCATTCGATGAAGTTGTGGGAGGGGCTTTCCCAGGATCTCAACTACAACGTGATGTTCTCCCAGCGCGGCGTGCTCAACCTCGGCCATACCTTGCAGGACATGCGCGACATCCAGCGCCGCGTCCACGCCAATCGCCTCAACGGCATCGACGGCGAAGTAGTCACGCCGGAGCAGATCAAGGAGATCGAGCCGGCGCTGGATACCTCCAAACGAGCGCGCTATCCGATTCTCGGTGCTTCCTGGCAGCCGCGCGGCGGGGTGGCCCGGCACGATGCGGTGGCGTGGGGATTCGCCCGCGGTGCCGATGCGCGCGGTGTCGACCTGCTCCAGCAGACCGAGGTCACGGGCTTCAAGATCGTCGACGGCAAGGTTGTCGGCGTCCATACCAACCGCGGCGATATCGGCGCCAGAACCGTGGGCTGCGTCACCGCGGGCAACTCGGGCGTGCTGGCGAAGATGGCCGGCTTCCAGCTGCCGGTGGAGTCGCATCCGTTGCAGGCGCTAGTGTCCGAGCCGCTCAAGCCGATTCTCAATACCGTCACCATGTCGAATCACGTTCACGGCTATATCAGCCAGTCCGATAAGGGCGATCTAGTGATTGGTGCGGGAATCGACGGCTACCTCGGCTACGGCCAGCGCGGCAGCTTCTCGGTGGTCGAGCACACCCTGCAGGCGATCATCGAGATGTTCCCGATGTTCTCCCGGGTGCGCATGAATCGACAGTGGGGCGGCATCGTCGACACCACGCCGGACGCCTGCCCGATCATCTCCAAGACGCCGGTACAGGGGCTCTTTTTCAACTGCGGCTGGGGAACCGGTGGCTTCAAGGCGACGCCGGGTTCCGGCAACGTCTTCGCCTGGACGCTGGCCCACGGCCAGGCCCACCCGATCGCGGCACCGTTCTCGATCGATCGATTCCGGACCGGGGCGCTCATTGACGAACATGGCGCAGCCGGCGTCGCGCATTAAGGAGAAAGACCATGTTTCATATCTACTGCCCTTACTGCGCCGAGTATCGCGAGGAGGAGGAGTTCCATCCCAAGGGGCAGGCGCACATCGCTCGGCCGGCGGATCCGACCGCGACCTCCGATGATGTCTGGGGCGAATACCTCTTCTTCCGCGACAATCCTCGAGGGGTGCACCACGAGCTGTGGGTCCATGCAGTGGGCTGTCGCAAGTTCTTCAACATCACCCGCGATACTCGCAGCTACGCGATTCTGGAGACCTATCGCATGGGCGAGCGGCCGACGGTGACCGTCGATTCCATGATTCTGGCCGAGCGAGATGCCGAGCAGGTGACCACGTCGACCGCGACGATGCAGGGAGTGCCGTCATGAGTTCTACCCAACCCTGCCGCCTGGGATCGGATCGTGGAGTCGGGAGCCAGATCGATCGTGACAAGCCGTTGTCGTTTACCTTCAATGGCAAGTCTTACCAGGGCTATGCCGGCGACACCCTGGCCTCCGCGCTGCTCGCCAATGGCGTCGATGTCGTCAATCGCAGCTTCAAGTACTCGCGCCCCCGCGGTGTCGTCGCCGCCGGCGCGGAGGAACCCAACGCCATCGTCCAACTGGGCGCGAGCGAAGCCGCTCAGGTGCCGAATGTCCGGGCCACGCAGCAGTCGCTCTACGAGGGTCTGACGGCTCGCAGTACCAACGGCTGGCCGGACGCCCAGCGCGACATGATGGGGCTGGTCGGCAAGCTGGGCGGACCGTTCATGCCGGTGGGGTTCTACTACAAGACCTTCAAGGCGCCGGCGTCGATGTGGCGGACCTACGAGAAATATATCCGCAAGGCGGCCGGACTGGGCCGGGCACCGACCGAGAGCGACCCGGATATCTACGATCACATCAACCGGCACTGCGAGGTGCTGGTGATCGGGTCTGGCCCCGCCGGGCTGATGTCGGCGCTGGTTGCGGCCGGCAGTGGCGTCAGGGTGATTCTCTGCGACGAACAGCCGACCTTTGGTGGTTCGCTGCTGGATAGCGGCGAGACGATCGACGGTATGGCCGCCTCGGAGTGGGCCAGGAACGCCGTCGAGCGTCTGGCGGCGATGGATAACGTCACGCTGCTGCCACGCACCACGGCCAACGGTTATTTCGATCACAACTTCGTGACGCTGCACGAGCGACGCACCGAACATCTCGGTGACACGGCGCCCAGAGTCGACGGACGTCGCCAGCCGCGCTCGCGTCTGCACCGGGTGCGGGCGCGGCATGTCGTGTTGGCGAGTGGCGCCCACGAGCGGCCGCTGGTCTACGCCGGCAACGACATGCCGGGCAATCTGGTTGCCGGGGCGCTGTCGACCTATATCCGGCGTTATGCCGTGCGGCCCGGCCGGCGGCTGGTGCTCTCCACGACCAACGATCATGCCTATCGGGCCGCACTGGACTGGCACGAGGCGGGTGGCGAAGTGATCGCGATCGCCGACGCTCGTGCCAACCCGGATGGCGAGCTCGCCGAGCGGGCGAAGGCGGCCGGGATCCGGATCATGGCCGGCAGTGCGGTGATCGAGGCGACTGGTGATCGCAAGGGGCATCGGGTCAACGGCGCCCGAATTGGCGCTATCGATATCGAAGGCTTCCGCGTCAGCGGCGAAGTGGAGACGCTGAGCTGCGACACCGTCGCCACATCCGGCGGCTACAGTCCGGTGGTGCACCTTGCCGCGCATACCGGCGTCCGACCGGTCTGGCGTGACGACATCCTGGGCTTCGTTCCGGGCCAGACGACATCGAAGGTCGATGGTTTCAGCGTGGTGGGGGCAGCTGCCGGTCTCTACCCGACCGGCGCGTTACTCGAGGACGCCGTGGCGCAAGTCGTCCGCGCGCTGGAAAGCGATGGCATCGATGTCGAGAGCGGGAAGGTGCCCGACATCGATACCCTGCGCGAAGGCGCGGCCGTCGCGCTGTATCAGATACCCCACGACAAGCCGACCATGCGCGCGCCCAAGCAGTTCGTCGATCTGCAGAACGACGTCACCGCCGCGGCGATCGAGCTGGCGACGAAAGAGGGCTTCGAGTCGATCGAGCACGTCAAGCGTTACACCGCGATGGGCTTCGGTACCGATCAGGGCAAACTGGGCAACATCAATGGCATGGCGATCGCCGCGCGCTGTCTGGGGCAGACCATTCCCCAGACCGGGACTACCGTGTTTCGGCCCAACTACACGCCGGTCAATTTCGGCGCCATCGTCGGTCGCCACTGCCGGGATCTGTTCGATCCCGAGCGTTACACCGCCATGCACCAGTGGCATGTCGAACACGGGGCGGCGTTCGAGGACGTCGGGCAGTGGAAGCGACCCTGGTACTATCCACAAAAACGCCGCGACAACGCCGATGGCGAGTTCGAATCGATGCACGAAGCCGTCATGAGGGAATGCCGGGCGGTGCGCGAGAAGGTCGGCGTGCTCGACGCCTCGACGCTGGGCAAGATCGACATTCAGGGGCCGGACGCGCGGGAGTTCCTGGGCCGGATCTATACCAACGGCTGGGAAAAGCTGGCGGTGGGCAAGGCGCGCTACGGCCTGATGTGCAAGGACGATGGCATGGTGATGGACGACGGCGTCACCACCTGTCTCGCCGACAACCATTTCCTGATGACCACCACCACCGGCGGCGCCGCGGCGATTCTCGAATGGCTGGAAATCTGGCATCAGACCGAATGGCCGGAACTGGAGGTCTACTTCACCTCCGTGACCGATCACTGGGCGACGCTGACGCTGACGGGCCCGGAGGCAAGAAACCTGCTTTCCGAGCTGACCGATATCGATCTCGATCGCGATAGTTTCAAGTTCATGGAGTGGCGGGAAGGCGCCGTGGCCGGGGTACCGGCGCGGGTCTACCGGATCTCGTTCACCGGTGAGCTGTCGTTCGAGGTCAACGTGCAAGCCAACTACGCCATGCAGGTCTGGGAGGCCCTGTTCGCCCATGGCGCGAAGTACGGGTTGACCCCTTATGGCACCGAGACCATGCACGTGCTGCGAGCGGAGAAGGGTTTCATCATCGTGGGCCAGGATACCGACGGTTCGATGACCCCGGAGGATCTCGGCATGCATTGGTGCGTCGGCTACAACAAGCCGTACCCATGGATCGGCAAGCGCGCGCTGACCCGCTCCGACACTCGGCGCGAGGACCGCAAGCAACTCGTCGGTCTCAAACCCCTGGATGCGAAGGTGGTGCTGGAAGAGGGCGCCCAGATCGTGCTCGATCCCCAGCAGGCCATTCCGATGCGCATGGTCGGCCATGTGACCTCGAGCTATTACAGCCCGACGCTCGATCATGGTTTTGCCCTGGCGGTGGTCAAGGGCGGACACAAGCGCATGGGGGAGCGAGTCTATCTGCCGATGCCGAACGGCGAGACCCACGTGGCCGAAGTGGTCGGCTCGATCTTCTATGACCCGAAAGGGCAACGTCAGAATATTTGAGGGAAGCGTCAACATGGCTAGAGTCGCTCAGTTCGATCCGCATCCGGTTCACGGTGCGGCGACCCAATCGCCGCTACATCATCGGGCCGCCAGCAAGCCTTCCGGCGATAGCCGGGTCACGCTGGTCGAGCATGCTTTTCTCGACCATCTGGTGCTGCGTGGCGAGCCCCAGGGGCTGGCCGCGTCGGTCCGGGCCGTGCTCGGCCTCGAGCTGCCTGTTGAACCGCAGCGGCTGGTCATCGGTGAGATCGGTTCGTTGCAATGGCTATCGCCGGACGAGTGGCTATTGATCGTTGCCGCTGGCGAGGGCTTTGGTCTTCAGCGTGAACTGCGCGAGGCACTGGGCGACTCCCACTTCAGCATCGTCGATGTCAGCGGCGGTCAGACGCTGCTCGAGCTCAGTGGCGAGCGCGCCGTCGACGTGCTGATGAAGTCCACCGTCTATGATGTCGATCCCCGGGCTTTCCCGATAGGCAAGGGGGTTACCAGCGTCTTCGCCAAGGCGACGGCCGTGGTCCGGCGTGTCGGCGAGGAGCGGTGGGAACTGGTCGTGCGGCGAAGTTTCGCCGACTACTGCCTGCGCTGGTTGCTGGACGCCGGCGAGGAGTATGGCATCGACTATCGTCCCGCCAAGGTGGCGGCCACAACACCGCGGGCCGCGGTCGCCGACACGGAGACGGTGTCGTGAGCGGTGCCCGAGACGTATGGGTGCTGGCGGCTCAGTGCCCCAGTCGGCTGGGAACGGTGGATGTCGTCACCCGTTTTCTGAAAGAGCAGAGCTGCTATATCACCGAGCTGCATTCGTTCGACGACTATCAGGGTGGCCAGTTCTTCATCCGCGCGGCGTTTCGTCCGGAACTCGCCGAGTTCTCCGAGTCGCTCTTTCGGGATCGCTTCGCGGCCCGCGCCGCCGAGTTCGGCATGTCCTTCGAGCTGATGGCGCCGGATTATCGGCTGCCGGTAGTGATCATGGTCTCGAAGGCGGACCACTGCCTGAACGATCTGTTGTACCGCTATCGAACCGGGCAACTCTCGATCGACGTGCGCGCGATCGTCTCCAACCATCCGGACCTGGAACCGTTGGCCAGCTGGCACGGGTTGCCGTACCACTGCCTGCCGATCACGCCGGAGACCAAGCTGGAACAGGAGGCCGCCGTTCGGCGCGTGGTGCAGGAGAGCGGTGCGGAGCTGGTGATTCTGGCGCGCTACATGCAGGTGCTGTCGCCGGCGTTGTGCCATGAGTTCGCCGGACGCGCGATCAATATCCACCATTCGCTGCTGCCGGGATTCAAGGGCGCCAAACCCTATCACCAGGCCTACGAGAAGGGCGTCAAGCTGGTCGGCGCGACCGCGCACTACATCAACGACGACCTCGACGAAGGACCGATCATCGCGCAGGGGGTCGAATCCGTGGATCACAGCCACTACCCCGAGGATCTGGTGGCCCGGGGGCGCGACATCGAGTGTCTGACGCTGGCCCGCGCCGTGCGTTTTCACCAGGAAAAGCGGGTGTTTCTACATGGCGGACGCACGGTGGTCCTGACGGGTTGACGCGAGGCCGTCGGTCGCTCGTGAAGTTTGCGTCCACGCCGGTTTCCCCGCTTGCTTACACCCTGACTTCAGGACACAATGCGGCCAGCACGGAAGGGGAGTATCCCACGGGCAGGATTGGTCAATATCCGCCCCGGCGATAGCGTCGTCAGCACGGGCCATATGCCCCGGCGTTATCGGTTGCCCTGACAGTCAGCAGATGACGGTCAGGGCGACGGGAGAGACTTTCGGTGACGTTCACCGTCTACCGGAGGTTCTCCTATGCACGTACCCGTCTGGGTCTGGCTGGCGACTGTCGCTGGCATCGCAGCACTCTTCATCTTCGACTTCTACGCCCATGTGCGTAAGCCTCACGATCCTACCTTCAAGGAAGCGGCCTGGTGGTCGGTCTTCTTCATTGCTCTGGCTGCCATCTTCGGTGGTGGTCTGTGGTGGGTCTGGGGCGCGCAACATGGCGCCGAGTACTTCGCGGGCTTCATCACCGAAAAGAGCCTTTCGGTCGATAACCTGTTCGTCTTCCTGATCATCATGTCCAAGTTCGCGGTGCCGCGTGCCTATCAACAGAAGGCGCTGCTGATCGGCATCGTGATCGCGTTGATCCTGCGCGGCATCTTCATCGCCGTCGGCGCGGCGGCCATCGCCCAGTTCAGCTGGGTGTTCTATCTGTTCGGGCTGTTCCTGCTCTACACCGCGTTCCAGCTGGTGCGCGAAGGTGCCGGCGGGCATGACGAAAACGAGGAGTACGAGCCCAACGCCATCGTGCGCTGGATCCAGAAGCGCCTGCCGGCGACCGACGAGTTCGACCGCGACCGCCTGCTGACGGTCAAGAACGGCAAGCGTCTGGTGACGCCGCTGTTCATGGTGGTGGTGGCGTTGGGGATGACCGACGTGCTGTTCGCGCTGGATTCAATCCCCGCGATCTACGGGCTGACCAAGGAGCCCTACATCGTCTTCACCACCAATGCCTTCGCCTTGTTGGGCTTGCTCCAGCTCTACTTCCTGCTGGGTGGCCTGCTGACCCGTCTGGTCTATCTCAGCCTGGGGCTGTCGTTCATCCTGGCCTTCATCGGCGTCAAGCTGATCATCGAGGCGATGCATACCAACAGCCTGCCGTTCATCAACGACGGCCAGCCGCTGCATCTGGTCCCGGAGATTCCGATCTGGCTGTCGATGACGATCATCCTCGGCACGCTGGTGATCACCACCGTGGCCAGCCTGATCAAGAGCCGGAACCTGAAGTCGTCGCCGTCACATCAGGAGTGACGGCACCGTAAATCTGGTGGAGCAGGCCGCGCATCGCCTGCATGGGAATCGCGGCTTCCGGCCCGGGCGGGAACATGCCGGGCCGGAAGCCGTGATCGATGAAGCCCTCGAGCAGCGCCGGGTCGTCGCTGATGACATGCATCGGCACGTCCCTGCCGGGCTTGCTGCCGATGATGGCCGGCGCGGCCTGGTGGTCGCCGAGGATCATCATCAGCGTGTGATCGCCGCGATCGCCTTTGTCGGAATCGTTTTTTCCCGGAGCCTTTTTTCCCAGAGCCTCTTTTCCCAGATAGCGCCGGGCGAAGCCGCTGGCCGCTTGCAGTGAATAGTCTATCGCCGGCGCGTAGTTCCGCCGCATCGCTTCGGTGTCGTGCCATAGCGACGCGTAATCCTCCCCGGCACCCTGCCAACGATCGAAGACCTGACCATCACCGATGGTCGACCAGTCGTCGATCATGCCGATGACCGGCGACCACGGGGCATGGCTCGATAGCGTGGCCAGTTCGGTGAAGGTCGGGCCAGGATGGCGCGACAGCACGTAGTCTTCCACCCGCTGCCAGGTGAACTGGTCCGGCATGCTGGCCCAGCCCATCGAAGGACCGTTATAGCCCATGCTGCCGGAGGTATGGATCTCGTCGTAGCCGTAAAGACTGCCTTCCGGCCACTCCCGCGTGATACCCGGCATGATGGCGGCGGTGTCGTGGCCGGTCGCCTTGAAATCGTCGATCAGGGTCGAGTGCGGGCTGTCGATCATCAGTTCGAAGCGCAGCTCAGACGTGACCGGCAGGCCGCTGGCGAAAGTGGCGTGGTTGAGCCAGGACTGGCCGCCCAGCGTGGCCGCGGTGACGCGTCCGGTGACGACCGATAGCCCGGCGGCGGCGAGCTGGTTCTCGATCGTCTCGAGGCGCGGCTGGATTTCGGCCTTGAACGGCTCGCGCTCGATGGCCGCGACGCCGTAGGACTCGATGAAGCCCAGAATCACATTGGTATGCGCCAACCCCGGCAGCGGCTGGCCGCCGGGAGTCGCGTAGGCGTGATCATCGGCGTAGAGCTGACGGCCGAACGTTGCCATGGCCTGGCGCGTTTCCTGCGCCCGCTGCCATTCGAACGTCACGAAATTGACCGCGGGGTGGCCGATCTTGGCTACCCATGACGAGGTTTCGTCGCGATGCATGTCGTCGAGTCGAGCCAGACCGACACCGCCGATCAGAACCAGCAGCAGCGCCAATCCACGCGACGTATTGCGAGCGTGAAAGCCTTGCAGCAGCCTGGCCAGGACCAGCCCCACGGCGAACAGGCCCAGGCCGATGGCCACCAGCCCGCCGATCGCCAGTGGCAGCCCGAGATTGGTCGCGATCAGCTCGATCAGAATCGGTACCAGCTTGATATCGGTGTAGAGGTTCAGCGACCGCCCCTGCATGGTCTGGGTCAAGGCGTCGCCCGCGGCACCGAGGACGACGGTGAGGACCAGGATGGCGACCAGGCCGGCTACCCAGCGGCGCCAGCGCGCGGGGGGCAGCAGGGCCATCAATCCGATAATCAGCGGCGCCTCGAGCGCGATCCAGTGTCTGGGTGGAAATCCGGCCCAGGGCAGTTCCGGCGTCAGCAGCAGAACATTGAGTAACACCAGCGCCAGCAGCAGGTAGCCGCGAGGCGTCCGAAGATGGGAGAACATCATGGCTCTTCCTTGAGTGCCTCCGGCGTTGCGGAGTCAGCACGCTGCTGACCTGGCGCCGTCGGACGAGTGAATGTCGGATCCGTTTATCAACCTACGCAGCGGGCAAGCTCGCGGATGGCACGTTAGACTGGGCGGCGATAATTTCCAATCCAGACCGGGCCGACCGGGTGACGAGGACGATCTCACATGGCATCTGCGCAAGAATTGATCATTGAACCGACGAATGGGCGAAAGGCCGATGCCTGCGTCATTCTGCTCCATGGACTGGGCGCGGATGGCCACGACTTCGAGCCGCTGGTGCCGGCGCTCGGATTGCCGGACTCGCTGGCGGTGAGGTTCGTGCTGCCCCATGCGCCGCAGCTGCCGGTCACCGTCAATGGTGGCATGACGATGTCGGCATGGTACGACATTCTGGAGATGAATCTCGGGCGCCGGGTCGATGTCGATCAGCTGCGCGCGTCTGCCGAACGCATCCACGCCCTGATCGACGACCAGATCGCCGCCGGCATCGACAGCCGTCGCGTAGTGATTGCCGGTTTTTCCCAGGGTGGTGCGGTGGCCTACGAGGCGGCGCTCTCTTATCCGCAGCCATTGGCCGGTCTGCTGGCGCTGTCGACCTATTTCGCCACCGCCGACAGCATCGACCTGGCCGAAGCCAACCGGCGTCTGCCGATCGAAGTGCATCACGGCTCCGCGGATCCGGTGGTCCCCGAGTCGCTGGGTCGTGAAGGCGCCGAGCGGGTCGAGTCGCTGGGTTATCCGGTCAATTATCGTACCTACGAGATGGGTCACAGCCTGTGCCCGGAACAGGCCCAGGATATCGCAGCCTGGCTGACCGCCACGCTCGAATGAGCCCAGCCCCTCGTGGGCCCAGTCCCTCATGAGCTTAGCCCCTCGTGAACGAAGTCCTTCATGAACGGAGCCCTTGATGAACAGCATGGATAGTCTTGAGCACGGAGACGACCGACGCCTGTCCAGTCCGGCGGCCCAGCGCAACCGCGAGCCGATTCTGGCGGTACTCCGATCGGTATTGCCAAAGACGGGGCGGGTGCTGGAGATCGCCAGCGGCAGCGGCGAGCACGCGGTCTATTTTGCTCGCCAGCTTGCACCGCTGTGCTGGCAGCCGACGGATCCCAGCGGGACGGCGCTGGCGTCGATCGCCGCCTGGCGCGACCAGGAAGCGTTGGAGAACCTCGCGGCACCGGTTCGCCTGGACGTCACCGGGGAGTGGCCGACATTGCCGGATCTCGCGGCTATCGTGTGTATCAACATGCTGCATATTTCGCCCTGGGCAGCGAGCGAGACGCTGTTCGCTGCGGCCGGTCGCCAGCTTCCCGTGGGCGGCGTACTTATCGTCTACGGTCCTTTCCGTCGCGATGGCGAGCACACCGCGTCCAGCAACGAGGCCTTCGATCAAGATCTCCGCTTGCGGGATCCGCGGTGGGGAATTCGTGATCTCGAAATGGTCCAGGTGCTGGCGGTCGACAATGAACTCACCTGCGAGGCGGTCAACGAGCTCCCGGCGAACAATCTCTGCGTCGTCTGGCGACGCTGAGCACGCCGGCCGCATTGCGGCATCACCGAATGACGTCGTGGCCAATAACTCGACTACACTCAACCCAGAACGTCCAACGCACATTGATCGATGTTCAGCGATCAGTGTTCAGCGATTACCGTTTATCGGTCAGCAAGGAGTGATGACATCGTGTCAGATTTTTCCGAAGAATTTCGCATGCCCAAGGGTTGCCCCAACTGCGGCAATCATATGATGAAGGTTTCACAGGCCAAGTCGCCGGACGATCAGGTGTTTTGCACGTCCTGCAACGAGGAAGTCTGTGCATGGGAAGAGGCCGAGCGGATCATGGCAGAGACCCCGCGCAGCGAGTCCGAACAGCTGATCGAGGACGTCATGAACAACAAGAAGCCGTCCGAGGACGACGACCGATAGCGGCGATCGGAACCCGTCGACGAAAACGCCCAGGCCAAGGCCTGGGCGTTTTGCGGTCGGTAGTCGGTTGGCGAACGGAGCTACAGCAAACAGGGCTCCAGCAAAGGCTACAGCAAAGGCTACAGCAACTCTTCGGCGGCCAGCGCGAGTCTCGATCTCTCGACGCTTTTCAGGGTGATATGTCCGGCATGCGGCCAGTCACGGAAACGTTCCACGACCGCTGCCATGCCGCAGCTGTTGGCCGTGAGATAAGGGGTATCGATCTGCCCTACGTTGCCCAGACAGACGATCTTGGTGTTGCGTCCGGCGCGGGTGATCAACGATTTGAGCTGCTTGGGCGTGAAGTTCTGGGCCTCGTCGATGATCAGGAAAGTGTCGTTGAGCGTACGTCCGCGCATGAAGGTGGGGGAGCGGATCTGCACGCGTGAGCCGATCAGCTGCCGCGTCGCGCCATCGTTCCAGCTCGACGAGCCCTCGCGCTCGTCGCGTAGCAGGTTGTCCATGTTGTCGTGGAAGGCGCCCATCCATGGCGACATCTTCTCTTCCTCGGTGCCCGGTAGAAAGCCGATGTCTTCGCCCATCGGGATCGGCGCCCGGGTAAAAACGATCCGCTCGAACTGCTTGCCGTCCAGCGTCTGCTGCAGGGCGGCTGCCAGGGTCATGAAGGTCTTGCCGGTACCGGCGCTGCCGGCGAGGGTGAGGAAATCGATGGACGGGTCCATCAGCAGGTTGAGGGCAAAATTCTGACGGCTGTCGTGCGCATGCACGCCCCAGACACCCCCGTGATGACGATAGTTGGTCAGCAGTTGCAGGGTTGCCTTGCGCGGCCCGTGGCCACGCACGATCGCTTCGAACTCCGCGCCGTTGTCGCTATCGGAGACGAGCATTCCCACATGCCAGTCTTCGGGAATGCGACCTTCAAGGTGATAGAAAGTGTGGCCATCGGTGCGCTCGACCATGACCTCCACGTCCAGCGATTCCCACAGACTGCGGCCATCACGGCCGGCATCGGCGTAGACCTTGGCGCCTTCGATCATGGCGTCGAGATCGTCGAACGCCTTGTCGTTGAGATAGTCTTCGACCGGCACGTTGAGCGCCGTGGCCTTGACCCGCAGGTTGATGTCCTTGGTTACCAGCGTGACCGAGGCATCGGGGCGTTCATCGCGAAGCCGACAGGTTTCGGCAAGAATGCGGTTGTCCGGGGAGTTCTCCAACGTCTCCAGCGGCGCCAGATCCTGGTAGCAGAGGAAGCGCAGCCGGCCGGCCGGGCCACCGGTAATACGGGGGATGGGAATGCCTTGCTGGATTTCCTGCGGAGTCACGTGGGCGGTGAGATCGGATAGGGTGCGGCTGATCTGTCTTGCCGTGCGCGCGATCTCGCGCATACCGTTTTTGTGCTTATCGAGCTCCTCGAGCACCGTCATGGGAATGACGACATCGTGCTCCTCGAAATGGTAAAGGGCTGCTGGGTCGTGAATCAGGACATTGGTGTCCAGTACGTAGAGCCTGTTAGCTTTCTTGTCGATTCGTACCATCGGCAAAAGCACTCCTGTGAGTTCAAGGCTTCTCGACCCTGACAGAGTGCGATGACAGATTAATATCATCCGGCTTGCTCCGTCAGTGCCACGCTCGTTCGAACGTAAAAACCGTGTCGGTCTTACCTCTCTGACGGATGAAGTCGATATCAGAATGGCGCGATGCGACGCAAAGCGCTACCCCCTTTTGCCCCTGAATATCGAAAATAATTGCGGGTCGACAGCGCCGGGTAGGCCGGTGAATTATCCCGGTCCGGTTGGAATCGACTTGCGGCACCGCAATAATGGGCTTTCATCCCGAGGAGCCGACTCATGGATCGACACATTGCGCCGATCAACCGCTTCGATGCCGACGATGTCGAGCGAATCGAGGATCAGCCGCTGTATTCGGGGTTCTTCGGCCTGGAGAAACGCCGCCTGCGTCACCGCCAGTTCAACGGCGAGTGGAGCGAGACGATCGATCGCGAGGTTCACGTTCGCCGCGATGCGGTGGGCGTACTACTCTACGATCCAGCCTGCGACAAGGTCGTGCTGGTCGAGCAGATTCGCGCCGGTGCCCTGGACGATGACGTCTCACCGTGGAAGCTGGAGCCGGTCGCCGGACTGGTGGAGTCCGGCGAGACCCCCGCGGAGGTTGCGCGCCGGGAAGCACAGGAGGAGGCAGGCTGCGACATCGTCGAGCTGATCGAGCTCCATCGTTACTACCCAAGCCCGGGTGCCTGTACCGAACAGGTCACGCTGTTCTGTGGTCTGATCGACAGTGCCGGAGTGGGTGGGGTACACGGTGTAGAAGACGAACACGAGGATATTCTGGTTCACGTCATGTCGTTCCCCGAGGCCTGGGACCGACTGATGGCGGGACAATTGGACAATGCCATGGCGTTGATTGGCTTCCACTGGCTGGCGCGTGAGCGAGCCACGCTGAGAGCCAAGGTCTAGCGCGAGCGGGCGGCGTTGCTGCGAAACGCCGCCAATAGTCCGCTCGATATTTGGGCTACGCAAAGGCCGTCAGACGCCGGGAGAACTTGATGAGAAAGACTGCTTACGTGACCGACCTCAAGACACTCCAGGCGGAGTGCAGCAGCAATTATCTGCGGCTTCGTCGTCTGGTCATGAACATGGTGGCGGGGGAAGTCAGGGAGGTGCCGCTCGCCGGTGAACGTGCCCGCTTCGGCACGCTGTGGCTGGAGGTGCTCGAGCAGGCTCCTTACACGACCGTCGCCCGAGTGTCCCAGACCGGCGTGCTGGACGGCTTCGTCGATTCACCGCGGATGACGGTGCATCTTTATCACGACGCCAATATGGCGGAAGTCACCGATTTTCAGCGTCAGCGCCATTTCCAGGGGCGCTACCGTTATCCCAACCCACAGATGCATCAGCCGGACGAGAAGCTGCAGATCAATCGATTTCTGGGGGAATGGCTACAGCACGGTCTGGCCCATGGCCATGCTGCCGAAGTGCCGGAAACGCCCTGATGCGACTGGTTCAGATCAGCGATTGTCATCTGTTGGCCGATCCGAAGGGTGCTTCGCGCAAGGGGTTCCCGCTGCGTCAACTGCACGCCGTGGTCGAACGGGCGCGAGCGCTTCGTCCCGATGTGCTGCTGGTGACCGGAGACATCGCCCAGGATGAAACTTCCGTGGCCTATCGGCATGCCAGCGAGGCCTTTGCGACGCTGGAATGCCCCTGGTTCTGGATTCCCGGCAATCATGACCAGCCGGAGCTGATGGCCGAGTGCCAGCCGTTCCACGAAGAGATCGATCTCGGTGAGTGGCGGGTGCTGTTGCTGGACTCCCGTATCAGCGGTCAACCCGGGGGCGAGCTGGGGCAGCGTCAGCTGCAGCGTCTGGCCAGCCAGCTGGAAGCGGACGATCGACCGGTGCTGGTGGCGCTGCATCATCCGCCGCTGGATGTCGGCTCGGTATGGATGGACGCCATCGGTCTGAAGGACCGGGATGCGCTGTGGCAGACGCTCTCGCCCTATCCGCAGGTCAAGGCGCTGATCTGTGGTCATATTCATCAGGCGTTCGCCGCCTGGCAGGGCATGGTGGCCGTCTATGGCTGCCCGGCGACCTCGGATCAGTTTCTGGCGAAAAGTCACGAGTTCGCGACCGATGAAGCGGCTCGCCCCGGTCTGCGCGTGATCGATCTGCGCGGTGAAGCGTTATCGACCTGGGTCGAACGAGTCGATATCTGATTTTTTATAACTAAAAACGATTTTTGAATGATCTTTGATTCTTTGACGTTATTACCAATGTCTCGCTAGGGTGAGCGTCCTAAGTACGCATTCCTTACGTTCATATTCTGTTTTTGCCGTCTGGTATCAGGTGGCGACAGTGAGACATCGACCATGACAGCTCCTATCGTCAGCGCCCAGCGCCAGACTCATCTCAAGCAGCTCGAAGCCGAGTCCATCCATATCATCCGCGAAGTCGCGGCCGAGTTCGGCAATCCGGTGATGCTCTATTCCATCGGCAAGGACTCCTCGGTAATGCTGCACCTGGCGCGCAAGGCTTTCTATCCCGGGCCGCCGCCGTTCCCGCTGATGCACGTCAATACCACCTGGAAGTTCAAGGAGATGATCGAGTTTCGCGACCGGATGGCCGCGGACGTCGGCATGGAGTTGATCGAGCATATCAACGAGGAAGGGCGCGCCGCCGGTATCAATCCGTTCGACCACGGCAGCGCGAAGTACACCGACATCATGAAGACCCAGTCGCTCAAGCAGGCGCTGGACAAGTACGGTTTCGACGCCGCGTTCGGTGGCGCCCGTCGCGACGAAGAGGCTTCACGCGCCAAGGAGCGGGTCTACTCGTTCCGCGACAAGCACCACCGCTGGGATCCCAAGAACCAGCGCCCGGAGCTGTGGAACCTTTACAACGGCAAGGTCGACAAGGGCGAGTCGATCCGTGTGTTCCCGCTCTCCAACTGGACCGAGCTCGATATCTGGCAGTACATCTATCTCGAATCGATTCCCATCGTGCCGCTGTATTTCTCCGCGCCGCGCCCGGTGGTCGAACGTGACGGCATGCAGATCATGGTCGACGACGAGCGCATGCCCCTGGAGCCCGGCGAGGTTCCCGAGGAGAAGTGGGTGCGTTTCCGCACGCTGGGCTGCTATCCGTTGACCGGCGCCGTGGAATCCAGGGCCGCCACGCTGCCCGAAATCATCCAGGAGATGTTGTTGACGCGCACTTCCGAGCGCTCGGGCCGGGCCATCGACCGCGATCAGGTAGGTTCGATGGAGAAGAAAAAACGCGAGGGGTACTTCTAAATGTCTCACCAATCGACGCTGATCGCCGACGACATCGGACAGTATCTCAAAGAGCACGAGCAGAAAGACCTGCTGCGCTTCATTACCTGCGGCAGTGTCGACGACGGCAAGTCGACCCTGATCGGGCGGCTGCTGCACGATTCCAAGATGATCTACGAAGACCAGCTGGCCGCGATTACCCAGGCGTCGAAGACCAGCGGAACCACCGGTGACAAGGTCGATCTGGCGCTGCTGGTCGACGGTCTGCAGTCGGAGCGCGAGCAGGGCATCACTATCGATGTCGCCTACCGTTTCTTCTCCACCGACAAGCGCAAGTTCATCATCGCCGACACGCCGGGCCACGAGCAGTACACCCGCAACATGGCCACCGGTGCCTCAACCGCGAGCCTGGCGGTGATCCTGATCGATGCCCGCTACGGGGTGCAGGTGCAGACGCGTCGTCATAGTTTCATCGCCGATCTGCTGGGCATTCAGCACCTCGTGATCGCGGTCAACAAGATGGATCTGGTCGATTACTCCCAGGCGCGTTTCGACGAGATCGTCGCCGACTATCGGGAATTCGCCGAAAAGCTCGACGCCAGCGATATTCGTTTCGTGCCGATGTCGGCGCTGGAGGGCGACAACGTCGTCAATCGCAGCGAGCACATGCCCTGGTATCGGGTCGGCGGCGCCCCGGGCCCGGCGATGCTCGAGCTGCTGGAGAGCGTCGAGATCATTCACGACAGCAACCTCTCCGATCTGCGCCTGCCGGTGCAGTACGTCAACCGTCCCAATCTCGATTTTCGCGGCTACTGCGGCACGCTCGAGGCGGGCATCCTGCGCCCGGGCCAGGCAGTGAAAGTGCTGCCGTCGGGCAAGCTTTCCACCATCGATCGTATCGTCACTTTCGACGGCGATCTGGAAGAGGCGTATCCCGGCCAGGCGATCACCGTCACCCTGACGGACGAGATCGACATTTCCCGCGGCGACTGGCTGGTGGCGGCCGATGCCGAGGTCGCCCAGTCGAATGCGCTGGCCGCCGATATCGTCTGGATGCACGACGCGGCCCTCGAGCCGGGTCGGCTCTACGACTTCAAGATCGGCACGCAGGAGATTGCCGGCCGGATCACCGCGATCGACTACCAGATCGACGTCAATACGCTCGAGCATCAAGATGCTGCCAGCCTGCCCCTCAATGCCATCGGCCGGTGCCGGGTCGAACTGACCGCCAGCGTGCCGCTGGACGACTACCGTAGAAGCCCTGGTACCGGGAGCTTCGTGGTGATCGATCGGTTGACCAATATCACGGTTGGGGCTGGCCTGATTCGGGGCGCTATCGACAGCGCAACGCACACATCACCGGCCGGCGACGTCGACTGGCAGGCATTCGAAATCGAATTCAATGCGCTGATCCGCAAGCACTTCCCCCATTGGGAAGCCAAGGATATGGGTGAGCTCTTGAAAGGCGTTTCACGCGAGGCTCGTCAAGCGGGAGGCGGCGGGCAAGAAAAGGCGTGAAGGTAGGCGACGAACCTCACGATTGCCACGGCAAGGCGCCGCAGCGGCAACGTTTGGCCCGGGCGTTGGCAGGTGTATTATGGCGCTCCGGCCCCGACGCTTGCGTCCGCGATTGAAAGGAAACTTCCATGCAACACGTCAACTGGCAGCTCGACGGTATCGTCTCCCAGCTGCGTGCCACCCGTGAACAGTGGCGCGCTCAGAACGGGCGGGAGAAAGAGAAGGGGTGTCGCGAGCTGCCGTCGCGGCATCGTATCCGCGAGACGCTGGAGTTCCTGAGCGGGGCGATCTTCCCGATGCGACTGGGGCCTTCCGACCTGCGCAAGGAGAGCGAGGACTTCTACGTCGGCCACACGCTGGACCGGGCGCTCAATGCGCTGCACGAGGAAGTGCTGCTCGAGCTGCGCTATATGGCAAGACTCAACGGCGAAAAGGCTGCCGAGCATCAGGCGGTGGCGACGCAGATCATTCAGGGATTCGCCGATAGCCTGCCCAGTCTGCGTCGGCGCCTGGACGACGATGTGATGGCGGCGTTCTATGGTGATCCGGCGGCGCGTAGCGTCGACGAGGTGCTGCTCTGCTACCCCGGCGTCCACGCCGTGATCTACCACCGCATCGCGCACTATTTCTATCAGGCGGGAGCCGGGCTGGTGGCGCGGATCATCGCCGAACTGGCCCATTCCGATACCGGCATCGACATTCACCCCGGCGCCCGCATCGGCGAAGGCTTCTTCATCGATCACGGTACCGGCGTGGTGATTGGCGAGACCGCGATCATCGGCAATCGCGTGCGGCTCTATCAGGCCGTCACGCTCGGCGCCAAACGCTTCCCGGCGGACGAGAAAGGCCATCTCGAGAAGGGCCTGCCGCGTCACCCCATCGTCGAAGACGACGTGGTGATCTACGCGGGTGCGACCATTCTGGGGCGTATCACCGTGGGCAAGGGCGCGATCATCGGCGGCAATGTCTGGCTGACCTGCGACGTGGAACCGGGGCGCAACATCACTCAGGCCAATATCCAGAGCGGGCCGTGCCCCTGACGCCAGGCAAACGACGAAGTTCCACGACGCGCGGCTCATGCCGCGCGTTTTCGTTTACGGGGCGCCGCTTTTCGCGAGTCCGCCAAGTCATCGTCAGCGTCGACCGGGGTCGGTATAGTGTGCCCGCCTATTCGGTCGAGATGACATATGCCCAACGAACCCATGACGACGACGCGCTGGCAGCACTGGCGTGAAATGAACCGCCAGCTCTGGCGGTTGGGCCTCATCGCGGTCGTCACGCTGGCCCTGATGCGCTTCGCGTTGTGGCAACTCGAGGCGCCGCCTTCGCTGGATGTACCGGCCAGCGAGATCGCCAAGGCGTTCTGGATGGGGTTGCGCTTCGATGCCAAGATCATGGCGACGCTGCTCGGCCCCTGGCTGCTGGTGGCCACGGCGCTACTGCCGCTGCCGCGGGTCGTCATCGCGAGCTGGCGCCGCCTATGGCTGGTCTGGGCCATCGTGATCATGGTGCTGGTCAACCTGCTGGCATTGATCAACCATTTCTACTTCAGCTTTTATCAGGGCCCGATCAACTCGCTGATCTTCGGCCTGTTCGAGGACGATACCCGAGCGGTACTGCAGACCATCTGGAGTGACTATCCGTTTATCCCCCTGGTGATCGCGCTGATCGGCATGACGGGGACGCAGATCGTGTTGATGCGCCATGGCCGCCGACGTCCGCGGCCCGGACTCGGCTGGCGACGGATGGGTCTTCTCGCTGTGGTTTCCATCGTCGCGCTGGTAGGCCTGGGGCGGGGCAGTCTGGGCGCATTCCCGTTACGCGAGATGCATATGGCGGTCTCGTCGAATGCGTTCGTCAATGACCTGGTGCCTAGCGGGCCGCAGGCGTTCTATCTGGCCTGGGGCGAGCGCGAGGTGAGTCAGATCGATGACGATCCGCGTTCGGGATTGAAGCGTTATGGTTTCGCCACACCCATGGAAGCGGCAGCGGCGCTTGGCTGGTCCGGGGCAGAGACCCCGCAGGCGGTATCCGAGCACATGAGCGACAAGACGCCGGCGGTCACCGCGGCAGAGCGCCGACCACCGCACGTCGTGGTCAGCCTGATGGAGAGCTGGGGACGTCCTCCACTGGATTTCGATGACCCCGAACGCAACGACCTGCTGGGCCGGCTGCGACCGTGGCTGGAAAAGAAAGCCGACTACTTCCCTCACGCCCTGTCCTCCGGTAACGGCACGCATCCCAGCCTGGAAGGACTGCTCTTCGATACGCCGATTACACCGCTGACGCAGGGGCGCTACGGCTATCGACAGTACTCCACTTCGGCGGTCGCGCCCTACGAGCACGCTGGCTATCACACTGTCTTTCTGACGTCTGGCTCGGCCCACTGGCGCAATCTCGATGGCGCGCTCAAGCGTCAGGGCTTCGACGAGGTGCTTGGCGAGAACGCGATCCGGGAACGATTCCCCGAGGCGCAAGGCAGTACCTGGGGGCTCTTCGATGAGTGGATGTTCCGCTACGGCGAGGCGCTGCTGAAGGAGGCCGATGCCAAGGGCGAGAAAGTGCTGCTGGTGATGCTGTCGATCACCAACCACCCGCCTTACGAGATTCCCGAGAGTTACGAGACCGGGCCGCTGGATGTCTCGAGCCTGGGCGATGCGCTTGCCGTCTCGTCCGAGCTTGGCAGCTCGATCCTCGAAACCTACCAGTATGCCAACGACAGCATGGGCGGTTTCCTCGACGATCTGGAGGCGGCGGGCCTGATGGACCATACCCTGTTCGCGGCCACCGGCGATCACAATACCCGTTCGCTGATGAGCTATCCCGACGCCGAGAATCTGTTCGACCAGTTCGGTGTACCGATCCTGATGTGGGTGCCGCCAGCCTATCGGCAGGGCGATGAAGCGCAGATCGACGACTGGACCAGCCATCGCGACATTTTCCCCACGCTCTGGGCGCATTCGCTGTCGGAATCGCGGATACCCTGGGTTGGGCGTGATCTCTACACGCCGATGGCGTCACCCGCGGCGCTGACCTTCAACTACCAGGATGGCGGGGAAGGCGTGATGGTGAGCGAGGCTGGCGCGGTGACGAATCTCGCCGACCCGACCTACTATCGCTGGTCGAATGGGCTATTGGAATCCGAAGCGGCTCCCTCCGACGCGCTGCGCGAACAGGCACGCCGCGCGCAAGCTCGCGTGGGTCTGGAAGATTGGCGGATTCGGCGCGAGGCGGTGGCGACTGAAGAGTCGCCCAAGCCCTGAGCTGTTCGGTCCATTATCTGGGCTTGCGGGCGACCAACGTCGCCCGGCGTGGCGCAGGATGGCCCTCGATTGTCTTCGTCCGGTCGTCCGGATCCAGGAAATCGGCCAGCGAGTGGAAGGTCATCCACTCGGTGGAACGCTGCTCGTCGAGCGTGGTGATCGTCTCGTCGACGCAGCGGACGGCCTCGAAACCGCAGCGTTCGAGCCAGTGTGCCAGCGCGCTCGACGAGGGCAGGAAATAGACGTTGGGCATGCTGGCGTAGCGCTCGCCGGGCATGAAGACAGTCTGTGCGTCGCCCTCGACCACTAGAGTTTCCAGTACCAGCTCGCCACCGGGTACCAGCGCGTCTTTCAACTGCAGCAGATGCTCCAGCGGCGAAGGCCGATGATAGAGCACGCCCATCGAGAACACGGTATCGAAAGCGGCAAGTTTCTCCGGTACGTCCTCAATGCCCACCGGCAGAAAATGCGTGCGGTAACCGTCGGCGTCACCCACGAAGTGGCGCACGGCATGGAACTGATAGTGGAAACGCGGCGACGGGTCGATCACCAGCACGAAGGCCGCGCCGGCCCCCGCCATGCGCCAGGCGTGATAGCCGTTGCCGCCGCCGACGTCGAGAACGCGGCGCCCCGTCAGCGGGGAGAGATGCGGGGCGACACGTTGCCACTTCCAGTCCGAATGCCACTCGGTATCGATCTCGATGTCGCCGAGCCGATAAGGGCCCTTGCGCCACGGCATCAGGATCTTCAACAGGTTCTCGCTGCGCCGACGCTCGGCATCGCTCAGTGCGAGTTCCACCGTGACGCTGTCAGCCTGCAGGTCGACCTGGCGTATGGCCGGCAACGCCGGCAGCTTGGCCACCGCCTTCTCCCACGCCGGCAGATCGCCGTGGCGGCGGCGATCGAGCCCACTTGCCAGCTGCTCGGGCAGCAGCGCCAGCCAGCGAGTCAATCCGATTTCCAGAAAAGCGAGATAGAGTCGGCGTTCGGCGTCCTCGAGCGTGGTCGTCGGGGTGTCAGGCATCCTTGTCCTTGAAAGCAATGAGGGACGCAAAGTTAAGGTACTGAAACCAGGTGGTGACCCGCGAGAAACCGGCCTGAGTCAGGCGTTGGTGGTGCGCGGCCAGCGAGTCCGGTACCAGCACGTTCTCCAGGGCGGTACGTTTCTGACTGATCTCCATGTCGCTGTAGCCGTTGGCGCGCTTGAAATCGTGGTAGCGCTCGACCAGCCAGGCGTTCTCCTGCTCGTCCTCGGCAACAATCTTTTCCGACAGCACCAGGATGCCGCCGGGCTCCAGTGCCGCGTACAGCCGGGCGATCACGGCGTCACGGTCCGCTGGCGGCAGGAACTGCAACGTGAAGTTGAGCACGATCATCCCGCTGGAGCAGTAGTCGACGTGGCGAATGTCGCCTTCGACAAACGTGATCGGGTGATCGGGGCACTCTGTCGCGGCGATCTCGCGAGCTCGCGCGATCATCGTCGGGGAAAGATCGACGCCGGTCAGTGCGAAGGCGTCAGCGGGCAGACGCCCGGCCAGCGCCAGCCCAACGGCACCCAGCGAACAGCCGAGATCGTAGACATGCGCGCCGTGGCGCAGGTGGCGCTCGGCGATGACGCCGAACATGCCGAGTATCTGGCCGTAGCCGGGAATCGAACGCCGGACCATATCCGGAAAGCAGGCCACCACCCGTTCGTCGAACGAGAAGCTCGCCACGCGATCGAGGGGTGTCGAAAAGATGGCGTCACGGTAAGATGCGTCAATCATTGCCGAAAGATATTCTTAATTGGGAGAGCGTGAAGCGAACGGAACGCGTGGGATACGCCCGCTGAGGCGACAGTGTACGTTTTGCGTCTCTTCGCTGCACGTGACAAGGAGAGCCATAGATGTCGATTCGTGAAACCCAGGCATGGAAAGCGCTCGAGCAGCAGCTCGACGGGGGCATGCGGGATGTCCATCTGAAGACCCTGTTCCAGCAGGCGCCGCGCTTCGACGAGTTCCATCTCGAGGCCGCGGGCATTCAGATGGATCTGTCCAAGCAGCGGTGGACGACGGAGGTCCGGGAGCAGTTGCAGTCGCTGGCGCGAGAGGCTGACGTACCTGACGCCATCCAGAGGCTGCTGTCGGGAGAGCGGGTCAATCGCACCGAAGATCGCCCGGCACTCCACACCGCCCTGCGCCTGCCGCGTGATGCCGAACTCGAGGTCGAAGGCGTCGAAGTGGTCAGCGACGTTCACGCCACCCTCGACAAGATGGAAACGCTGGTCGAGAAGCTGTTGAACGGCCAATGGCGCGGTGCGACCGGCAAGCCGATCACCGACGTGGTCAATCTCGGCGTCGGCGGCTCGGATCTGGGGCCGCTGATGGTGACGTCGGCGCTCACCGATTTCGAGCCCGACGACGTCTTCGAGGTGTCGACGCACTTCGCCTCGACCATGGACGGCTCGCAGCTGGCAGATTTCCTGAGCTGGCTCAATCCCGAGACAACGCTGTTCATTCTGTCGTCGAAGTCCTTCGGCACTATCGATACGCTATCGAATGCCTCGACCGCGCTCGACTGGATCGCCACCCGTCTGGGATGCGGCGAGTCGTTGATCAAGCGCTTTCACTTCGTCGGCGTCTCCACCAAGCCGGAAAAGATGACCGAGTGGGGCATCGATCCCGCCAATCAGCTGCTGTTCTGGGACTGGGTCGGCGGTCGCTATTCGTTCTGGAGCGCGATCGGGCTGCCGATCGCGATCCGTGTGGGTATGGACAACTTCCGCCAGCTGCTGGCGGGCGCCCATGCCATGGACGAGCACTTCCGTACCGCCGATCTGGCGGAAAACCTGCCGGTGCAGCTGGCGTTGATCGGTATCTGGAACGTCAATTTTCTCGATATTCGCTCCCATGCGGTGCTGCCCTACGATGGGCGTCTCAAGCACCTGCCCGGGTATTTCCAGCAGTTGGAGATGGAGTCCAACGGCAAGTCGGTGACCAACGACGACGCCGTGGTCGATTATTCCACCTGCCCGGTGATCTGGGGCGAGATCGGCCCCAACGGTCAGCACGCGTTCTATCAGCTGCTGCACCAGGGTACCCAGCCGGTGGCCTGCGATTTCATCGCCCCGGTCAACCGCTACAACGACGTCGAGGACGAGCGCTTCCGTGATGATCTGATGGCTCAGCATCGCCTGGCGCTAGCCAACTGCTTTGCGCAATCCCGGGTCCTGATGCTAGGCGACGATGCGGTGAAGACCGAGGGCACGCCGCCCAGCTACAAGCGGTATCGCGGCAACCAGCCCTCGTCGACGCTGATGTTCGACAGCCTCAATCCGGCCACGTTGGGGGCGTTGATCGCACTCTACGAGCACAAGGTATTCGTGCAGGGCGTGATCTGGAATATCGATTCCTTCGACCAGTGGGGCGTCGAACTGGGCAAGCAGATCGCTACCGAAACCGAGGAAATCATCGCGACCCAGAATGGGTTGGACTCGCTGGACGATTCCAGTCGTGGCTTGATCGAGGCGATCTGGCAGGGACAGAAGGCCCGGTGACGGACGAAAGCGACGGAGCGACGAATGTCGAATGATCCGCAGGCTGGCGTTCGGCCGGCCAGGGCGCTGCTGTATCTGCACGGCTTCAACAGCAGCAGCGCTTCGCCCAAGGCGCAGCTGGTCAAGCGCGCCTGCGAAGCGTTGGCGCGGCACGAAGGGCGTCCGTTCGAGTGTCTGATCCCGGATCTGTCACATCGCCCGAATGTGGCGTGGCAGCAGGCGGAAGCGGCCCTCGAACAGCTGGGGCATGACGATACGCTGCTGGTCGGAAGCTCCATGGGGGGCTTCCTGGCGACGATTCTGGCGGAGCGTCACGGCCTTCGCGCCGTGCTGATCAACCCCGCGGTTCAGCCCGCCCGGTTCGTGGCCGATTATATGGGGCAGACGCTGGTCAACGACGACTCCGGTGAGCGTTTCACGATCGACAATAGCTATTTCGACCAATTGACCGCGCTGCAATGGGACCGCATCGTGCACCCGGCACGCTATCTGCTGCTGCTGGGCGGCGCGGACGAAACGCTGGACTGTCGGGACGCGCTGCGCGCCTATGCCGGCAGTCGAACGCTGATTCATCCGGGCGGCGATCACAGCTTCAATGTTCTGCCCGACTACCTGCCCGCGCTTTTCGCCCACGGCGGCTGGCACGTGCCGGATTCCCTCGAGTTCTCTTGAGGGAGCTCTGCTGATCTCCGGCGGCAAAACCATCACTGTATGCCTGTCCAGTAATGTATCATCGTCGCCAATCCTGCTCGGGGTAGAGAAATCTTGATATCGGTTGTTGTTCGATCATCACGCCTTGCCGGTGTCAGGGCTGCCGCGACGATTTGGCGGCGCGGCGATTACGTCGCCGTGACTTTGACGCGGCAACTTTGATCCAGTGACTTTGACCCAGTGATTCTGACCTTACAAACGTGGCGAGACCCTGCATGACACAATACAGTGCCAGCTCCATCGAGGTGCTTTCCGGCCTCGATCCGGTCCGCAAGCGGCCGGGCATGTATACCGACACGACCCGCCCCAACCATATGGTGCAGGAAGTCATCGACAACAGCGTCGATGAGGCGCTGGCCGGACACGCCCGGACGGTTCGTGTCGTCCTGCTCGACGACGGCGGCATCGAGGTCTCCGACGACGGCCGCGGCATGCCGATCGACATTCACCCGGAACATGGTGTGACCGGGGTGGAACTGATCCTTACTCGGCTGCACGCCGGCGGCAAGTTTTCCCAGTCGAGCTATCGCTTTTCCGGCGGTCTGCACGGGGTCGGCGTCTCGGTGGTCAACGCGCTGTCGACGCGCCTCGAGGTCGAGGTGTGTCGCGAGGGCAATCGCTACGGCATCGCGTTCGAGAAGGGCGAGAAGGTCGAGGAGCTGTCGATCATCGGCAGCTGCGCCAAGCGGGCGACCGGCACCGTGGTGCGCTTCTGGCCGGAAGCCGACTATTTCGACAGCGCCAAGCTCTCTCTGCCACGGTTGAAGCATCTGATGCGCGCCAAGGCGGTGCTGTGCCCCGGGCTCACGGTCGTGCTCAAGGAGACCGACGGCGCCGAAAACGTGTGGCAGTACGAAGACGGTCTGCGTGACTACCTCGCCCAGGCGACGGATGGCTTCGAGGTGCTGCCGCCGTCACCCTTCACCGGCCATTTCGAAGACGAGGAACAGGGCGTCGACTGGGCCATCCAGTGGCTGCCGGAGGGCGGCGAGCCGGTGCTCGAGTCCTACGTCAACCTGATCCCGACGCCGCTCGGGGGAACCCACGTCAACGGCTTCCGCAGCGGTCTGCTCGAGGCGGTGCGTGAGTTCTGCGAATACCGCAGTCTGCTGCCGCGCGGCGTCAAGCTGTCGCCGGAGGATCTGTGGGAGAAGGTGTCGTTCGTGCTCTCGATCAAGATGCTCGATCCGCAATTCGCCGGCCAGACCAAGGAGCGGCTGTCGTCGCGCACGGTGGCGGGCTTCGTCTCCGGCGTGGTTAAGGATGCCTTCTCGCTGTGGCTCAATCACCACGTTGACCAGGCCGAACAGCTGGCCGAACTGGTGATCAACGCCGCCCAGCGGCGCCAGAAGAGCGCCAAGAAGGTGGCGCGCAAGAAGATCACTTCCGGGCCGGCACTGCCCGGCAAGCTGGCGGATTGCTCCGGCCAGGATCCGGTCTCGAGTGAGCTGTTCCTGGTCGAGGGGGACTCCGCCGGCGGCAGTGCCAAGCAGGCGCGCAATCGCGAGACCCAGGCGATCCTGCCGCTGCGCGGCAAGATTCTCAACACCTGGGAAGTCGAATCCGCCGATATCTACAGCTCGCAGGAAGTCCACGACATCGCCGTGGCGATCGGCCTCGATCCGGGCAGCGACGATCTCTCCAAGCTGCGCTACCACAAGGTGTGCATTCTCGCCGATGCCGACTCCGACGGCCTGCACATCGCCACGCTCCTGTGCGCACTGTTCGTGCGCCACTTTCCGGCGCTGGTCGATGCCGGTCACGCCTTCGTCGCCATGCCGCCGCTCTACCGCATCGATCTGGGCAAGGAAGTCTTCTATGCACTCGACGAAAGCGAAAAGGCGGCCACGCTCAAACGCCTCGAAGGCAAGCGCGGCACGCCCAACGTTCAGCGCTTCAAGGGCCTGGGCGAGATGAGTCCGCTACAGCTGCGCGAGACCACCATGGCCGTCGACACCCGGCGGCTGGTCCAGCTGACCCGTGAGCGCGACGACGGCACGCTGGAAATGATGGACATGCTGCTGGCGCGCAAGCGGGCGGGCGACAGGAAAAGCTGGCTGGAAGACTACGGCAACATGGCCGAGATCGAAGTCTGAGCCTTTCTGCTCTCGAATGGGCTCCGCGACGTGACTGCGCGGCTAAAAAAGACTCGCCATTACAGTGTTGCTCGTAGCTCGTAGCTCGTAGCTCGAAGCTTGAAGCTTGAAGCTTGAAGCTTGAAGCTCGCGGCCCGTAGCTCGCGGCGGCTAACAGGTTTAACGAGGGCGCTGCCCTCAACGATTCCACAATCGTGAACAAGGTCAAAATCGTATGACCATGGATATTCAGGTAGCGGAAGGCGACGTCGAACGCCTTTCGCTCAAGGAGTACACCGAGAAAGCGTATCTCGATTATTCGATGTACGTGATTCTCGACCGCGCGTTGCCGCATATCGGCGACGGCATGAAGCCGGTGCAGCGCCGTATCGTCTACGCCATGCGTGAGCTGGCATTGACCGCCAACGCCAAGTACAAGAAGTCGGCGCGTACCGTCGGCGACGTGCTGGGTAAATTCCACCCCCACGGCGATAGCGCCTGCTACGAGGCGATGGTGCTGATGGCGCAGCCGTTCAGCTATCGCTATCCGCTGGTCGACGGTCAGGGCAACTGGGGTAGCCCGGACGATCCCAAGTCTTTCGCCGCCATGCGCTATACCGAGGCGCGGCTGTCGCGTTTCTCCGAGACGCTGCTGGCGGAGCTGGGGCAGGGCACCGTCGACTGGACGCCCAACTTCGACGGCACCATGAACGAGCCGGCGGTGCTGCCGTCGCGCCTGCCGCACGTGCTGCTCAACGGTGGCACCGGCATCGCCGTGGGGATGGCCACCGATATTCCGCCGCATAACGTGGTGGAAGTGGTCGAGGCGACCTGCCATCTGTTGCGCCAGCCCGAGGCCAGCGTCGCGGATCTGATGCAGTATCTGCCGGCGCCGGATTTCCCCACCGACGCCGAGATCATTTCGCCGCCGGCCGACCTGCGCAAGCTCTACGAGACCGGTCGCGGCTCGGTCAAGCTGCGCGCCCGCTACGAGCGTGAAGACGGCAACATCGTGATCACCGCGGTGCCGTACCAGGTCAGCGGAGCCAAGGTGCTCGAACAGATCGCGGCCCAGATGCAGGCCAAGAAGCTGCCGATGGTGGCGGATCTGCGCGACGAGTCGACTCACGAGACGCCCACGCGGCTGGTGATCGAGCCGCGCTCCAACCGTATCGACGCCGACGGACTGATGGCGCACCTGTTCGCCACCACCGATCTCGAGAAGAGTATCCGCGTCAATCTCAACGTGATCGCGCTGGACGGCCGGCCTCGGGTCCTGGCACTGAACGCCATGCTCGGCGAGTGGCTGACGTTCCGCCGCACCACGGTGCGTCGCCGCCTGGAGCATCGCCTCGGCAAGGTCGAGGATCGTCTGCACCTGCTCGAAGGGTTGCTGATCGCGTATCTCAACATCGACGAAGTGATCCGCATCATTCGCGAGGAGGACGAGCCCAAGCCGGCGCTGATGAGCGCGTTCGGCATCACCGAGCGTCAGGCGGAAGCGATCCTGGAACTGCGTCTGCGTCACCTCGCCAAGCTCGAGGAGATGAAGATTCGCGGCGAGCAGGACGAGCTCGAGGCCGAACGCAAACGTCTCAACAAGCTGCTCGGGTCCGAGTCGGCGATGACCGACCTGGTCGAGAAGGAGCTGCGGGAAGCGGCCGAGGCCTACGGCGATCCTCGCCGCTCGCCGCTGGTCGAACGCAGCGAGGCCAGGGCGCTCTCCGAGGTGGAACTGGTGGGCGCCGATCCGGTCACAGTAGTGCTGTCCGATAAAGGCTGGATTCGTGCGGCGCGGGGCCACGATATCGATCCCGCGGGACTTTCCTACAAGGCCGGCGACAGTTTTCATCTGGCGGCACGAGGCAAGACCAACCAGCCGCTGGTGCTGCTCGACGATAGCGGGCGCAGCTATACGCTGAGCGCGCACAACCTGCCCTCCGCGCGCGGCCAGGGCGAGCCGGTGACCGGGCGGATCAATCCCCCGGCCGGGGCGACCATGACCGGGCTGATGCTCGACGTGCCTAGCGCCCGCTATCTGCTGGCGTCCGACGGCGGCTACGGTTTCGTGGTCAGGCTCGAGGATCTGCTGGGCAAGAACAAGGCCGGCAAATCGGTGCTTTCGGTGCCCAAGGGTTGCAATGTCATGTCGCCCAAGGCGATACCGGCGGGCGACGGGGTAAGGGTCGCCGCGGTTTCCAATGAGGGGCGGCTGCTGGTCTTTGCGCTATCCCAGTTGCCGGAGATGTCGAAAGGCAAGGGCAACAAGATGATCGACATCCCGGGCGCCAAAGCGGCGAGACGTGAAGAGTTCGTCCGCGATCTGGTGTTGCTGCCGGAGGGTGCTTCGCTGATCGTGCATGCCGGCAAGCGCAAGCAGACCCTGAAGACGGCAGACCTCGAGTACTACACCGGCGAGCGCGGCCGCCGCGGCAGCAAGCTGGCGCGTGGATTCCAGAAAGTCGACCGACTGGAGATCGAGTCCTGAAAGCACGAGTTGATGATGAATATCTGGTAACGAGTCTTTGATAACGAGCATTTGATAAAGAGAGAAAGCGCATTGCGGCGCTTCGTGGGGAAAAGATGTCACAACGTTTTGTGGTGCGAGCCACCGGGGCTGCACGGCCCGGTCAGACGGCTGCACTGGGTACGGCACTGGTCAGCGCCAACTGCCGTCTGCTGGACCTGAGCCAGCACGTCGCCTTCGGTGAAGTCACGCTGGAAGCGCTGGTCGAGACCGCCGATGATCTCGGCGCGATGCTGCCGACGGCCGGTGACGTGTTCGGTCTGGATTGTCGAGTTGAAGCGGTGTCCGCCAAAAGCGAAACGCTATGGGCGGATGTTGCCAAGGATCCTGTCTGGATACTGACCTTGATGGCACCCGCGCTGTCGGCGGAGGTCATGGCGGAAGTCGGTGCCCTGACGGCCGAACAGGGATTGACCATCCAGCAGGTCAGACGTCTTTCCGCTGAGAGCCGGCTCGATGCGGCCAACTCGCCGGGCGATGCAGGTGCCTGTCTGGAGTGGCGGCTAAGTGGCGCGGTACGTGACTCGACGCTGCTGCGCGAAAAGATCCTTGCCCTGAGCGAGCGTTTCGCCGTCGATCTCGCATTGCAGCCTGCCGATCTCTGGCGACGACATCGCCGACTGATCTGCTTCGACATGGATTCGACGCTGATTCAGGCCGAGGTCATCGATGAATTGGCCCGACGTCACGGTGTCTACGACGAAGTCGCTGCCATAACCGAGCGCGCGATGCGGGGCGAACTCGACTTTCAGCAGAGCTTTCGCGAACGCATGAGCAAGCTCGAGGGCCTCGATGAGTCGGTACTGGCCGACATCGCCGAGTCGTTACCGCTGATGCCAGGGCTCGAGCGGTTGATGGGCTATCTCAAGCGGCTGGGTTATCGCACGGCGATTCTGTCCGGCGGGTTCACCTATTTCGCCCGCTATCTGCAGGCGAGGCTGGGTTTCGACGAAATTCACGCCAACGAACTGGTGATTCGCGATGGCAGGGTGACCGGCGAGGTACAGGAGCCGATCATCGACGCCGAGCGCAAGGCGATGATGCTCAAGCAGATCGTCGAACGTGAAGGCTGGGATCCGGACCAGGCCGTGGCCGTGGGCGACGGCGCCAACGATCTCGAGATGCTGGCGGCCGCCGGCCTGGGCGTGGCCTTTCACGCCAAGCCGCTGGTACGTCGTCAGGCTGCGCTTTCCGTCTCGGTCATGGGGCTCGACGGGCTGCTTTATCTACTGGGCTACTCCGCCTCGGATCTGGCAACGCTCTCTCCAGAGCACTGAAGGACATCACCGTACGCGGATCGGGCGACGAAGAGCGGCTCAGGATCAAGAAGGTTTCAGAACGGTCGATAACGAATTGTTACATAATGTCGGGAAACGGCGGTAAACTCGTCCCCTGAACCGTTCTTCGCGATCGCGCCACGTGTTTTCGGAGCCCTCATGTCCGACTCTGCCTCCACGGATATCTATCAAGCCCCTGCCCTGCGGGAGTGGCTGGAGCCGCTCTGTCTTCAGGGCAGCGTCAATCTGGCATTCGATGCCGCCGGTAGCGCTTTCTGGCCGGTGCTGCTGGACGACGTTCTCCATCCTCAGTCGCTGGTCGTGGATGTGACGACGGCGCCGGCTCTGGCCGAGCCGCTAACCCGGGGCGATCCGTTTCACCTCATCGGTCATGTCAGGGGCGCGCTGGTCCGCACCTCGGCGCTGACGATGATCCAACGCCTGGATGACACGCCGCGGATAAAATTTCTCTGCAGCTATCCGGAGTTCGTCAGCACGCTTCACCGGCGCGGTACATTCCGCGCCCCGCTACGTCCTGAGATGGGGGTCGAGACGCGCCTGACCCTGGCGGCCGACCTGCCCGTCATCGAGGCGGACGTTCGCAATTTGTCGTTGGGCGGATGTCTGCTGGCCATGCGGCTGGTGGACGCCGTCAAGCTGGCTCCCTCGCAGGCGTTTTCCGTCCTCGAGCTGATCTTTCCCAATCAACGGTATCTCGAGCTCAAGGGCCGGGTGCGGCATATCCGGACCGATGACGACTGGACCATGGCGCTGGTTGGCTGCGAGTTCGATGAGTTGTCGATCGATAGCGAGCGATTTCTGTGGTACTGCGTCAAGGAGATCGAGCGTGAGGGCGTGCGCAGGGCATCGGCCAGCGATCAGCCGCTGGAGCCTTCAGCGCTGTTTCGGTTTCCGCAGGGGCGTCGGCCGTCATCGGCCAGATCGGCCGTCACCGCCGATAACGTCGCCGCGGGCGATGCCGGCGCGATCGTCCGGCGTCTGCGCAAAATCGCCGACTATCTCAATGCCCAGAGTCTACAGCTGCAAAATGGCACTGTGATCGCGCCGTCGCTGCTATCACGGCACGCCGATACGCTGCTGACGCTGGGCAGCCAGAGTCGGGAGTCGTTGCTCTATGCACTGGGTTATCTCGAATCCGAGCCCGCTGCCGTGCGACACGCGCTGTCGGTAGCGGTGCGCGCCGCCGATCTGGCGCGCAGTCAGGGGTATGATAACGACTCGCTGAAAGCGATCGTGGCCAGCGCGCTGGTGCACGATCTGGGCAAGGCGTCGTTGCCGAGCAGCCTGCTCGAGAGTCGCGCGCCCCTGAGCGATTCGCAGCGGGCACTGCTGCCGGGGCATGTCACGCAGATCAGCGAACGACTGGCCGAATGCCGCTGGTTATCGCCGGCCATCGCCTCGCCAGTGATCGAACAGGTCAACGAGCGCCTCGACGGCAGTGGTTATCCCCACGGGCTTCGCGGTGACGCTATCGACGATCTGGGCAGAATGCTCGCGGTGGTCGATGTCATCGATGCGCTGACGCGCCCGCGCGCTGACCGCAAGGCCTGGCCGCTGGTCGATGCGTATCGGCATCTGCTGAGTCAGCCGGAGGTGTTCGACAATGTGTGGGTACAACGCTATGTGCGTTTGTTCGGCATCGCCCCCGTAGGCTCATTGGTGCGATACGCCAGCGGAGCGCTGGCTTGGGTGCAGCGATTGGACGCCCAGGGCCGACCCTCGCAGGTCCATCTGGTTCTCAATGCCCACAGCCGCCATGGCCGTCTTGATCGGATCCTGGCCGGCCAGGATCTCGAGCAGCTCGGCCGGCTGTCAGGCGTGGTAGAACCCACGGACTATGGTTTGTCGAGAGTGGCGGCTTGACTCGCTGGACTTTGGCTGAAAACTGCCTGCCCTCGGCCATACGTCGTTAAAAATTGGCTCAAAGTCCTCATTTACACCCCGTAAACTGGGACGCCAGCCCGGTCCCTCTTCGCCGATTTTTGCCTTGTCCGACATTCGCTCGGCGACTTTTCAGACAAACCCCAGGTCGTTGCGGGGAAACGACCTTCAGTTCCTTTCCTGACAAAACGGAACAATGACGCGGCAGCGACGGCCCGAAGATTGGACCACACTGTGAGCATTCACTCTGGCTCACAGGAGGTGATCGAATGGCAGGAACCACTGATTCCACCCGGTTCGCAGGCATCATGCCGCCTCATGTTCTCGAACGCATCATGTCTCACGGCAACGCGCGACTGCAGCAGTGTGCGCGGGCGACGCTGCAGACCGATGCCCAGTTTCGATTGCGTAACGCCACGGCGATCCAGGCGCGGCCCGCCGATAGCGGCAAACCCGGCGAGGCCGCGCGTTACATCTACTCCGCGAACAACCAGCAGACGCTGCCGGGCAATCTGGTTCGGGAAGAGGGCGATCCCGATAGCGGTGACGTGGCCGTCGATGAAGCGTATCGATGGCTTGGCGCCACGCATGTCTTCTACTGGCAAGTGTTCGAGCGCGCTTCCATCGATGGCGAAGGCATGGCCCTGCTGGGGACCGTCCACTATGGCGAAGACTACGACAACGCCTTCTGGAACGGCGCCCAGATGGTCTTCGGGGACGGTGACGGTGAACTGTTCAATCGTTTCACGGCGGCGCTCGATGTCGTTGCCCACGAATTGACCCACGGCGTCATCGAGCGTGAAGCCGGACTCGTCTATGCCGATCAGTCCGGAGCGCTCAACGAGTCGCTGGCGGATGTTTTCGGCGCCATGGTCAAGCAGCATCACTTCGAGCAGAGCGTCGATGAGGCCGACTGGCTGATCGGCGAGGGGCTACTCACCGATCGCGTCAATGGGCGCGCCCTGCGTTCGATGGCCAATCCCGGCAGCGCTTACGACGATCCGGTGCTGGGCAAGGATCCGCAACCCGGTCACATGGACGATTTCGTGCGGACCTCTTCGGACAACGGCGGCGTGCACATTAATTCGGGCATTCCCAATCGCGCGTTTTATCTGGCGGCAAAAGCGTTCGGCGGCTTTGCCTGGGAGCAGGCCGGTCCGGTCTGGTTCGACGCGTTGACCGACCCGCGACTGCAGCGCGACGGCAATTTCGCCGAGTTCGCTCGGCTGACCGTCGACTGTGCGGCCAAGCGGTTCGGCGCCGACAGCGATGCCACGCGCATCGTTCAGCGTGCCTGGGCGGACGTGGGCGTGTTGTCATGAACAGCAAGGGCCGCTTCTGGCTGGAGTCGACCAGCGTATTGCTGGTTAGCCGAGAGGGTGGTTTCGTGGTGACTCCCGGCCTGTCGGCACCCAGGCGAATCGACTGTCAGGAATTGAGCGAGCCGCAGCGCAACAAGCTGCAGCGGGTGCTGGAAGAGCTCGATCGGCAGGGTTCGATCCATCAAAGCGCTGACGCTCACGGCACTGCCGATTCGCCATCGGACTCTCATGGCGATGCTCGACGAAACTCGGGTGCCGCTCCGGCCGGGGCCGACGGACGCTGGTTTCGCGTCACGCTGGAGATTTCGTCGAGTCTTCCTTCACGCGAATGGGAACTGGATGAACGCGCGGCGCCCAGCTCGTTGATTGGCCTGTGGAAACGGGGAGTCCAGATACTCGATGAGAGTGACGATTAACCCGGGAGGCGAGAGTTTACGGGTTTTTTTTCATCCAGCCGGAACTCTTTCGACAGTTCGTCCTCAGAGTAGGTAGCCCAGGACGGGCACACAGCGTAGGCCGAACCTCAATTGGGTTCGGCCTTTTTTTGTGCGTCTGTACGGCCGATTTCGACATCGGGACAGTGCCGACCAATATAGCGTCGGCGAATATAGTAGCGACGAAGATAATGTCGGCGCATTTGGTCGAGGGCGTTGAGTCGTCGTTGTCGATTGGACGTCGAAGCGACGTAAAATCGAATCGACGTAAATCCAGGCGATCGAAAAGCGAGTTGGCATGCGACAAAGCGGTTTCAGGCGTTATCGATGGGTGCTGGTCGGGCTGTTGGTTCTGGCTGCGGTGACGCCGCTGGTCAAGCAGCTGGGCGGGGCCGGAGGGCTCTTTCCGTCGTCCGTGCCTGGCTCCGATACCGGTGATGGCGTTGCCTCCCAGAGCCGCGCCGAGACGACGCTCAAGCATGCGTTCGAGACGCACCGCGAGGCGTTCTGGATCGAAGCGGCGGGAAGGGTCGAGCGTGTCTTGGCGGATGACCGAGAGGGGAGTCGTCACCAGCGTATCATTGTCGCGCTCGCGACCGGGCAGACGCTGCTGGTTGCGCACAACATCGACGTGGCGCCGCGCCTGGCGTCGATCGCGCCGGGCGATCGCTTACGCTTTCGCGGGGAGTATGTCTGGAATGCGCAGGGTGGCGTGATCCACTGGACTCATCATGACCCGGGCGGCGAACGCCCTGGAGGCTGGCTGGAACTCGACGGGCGACGCTATCGTTAGCGACGCTATCGTTAGCGTCGCTAAGGTCGGCTGCGCCATCGTCAAAGGCGCTATCTTTAAAGGCACTTTCGTCGGAAGCCATTGCCCTCAGCGTGCGTAGACACGAACCCGGGGTTTGCCCGGCGGGCGCTGGGCGTGCCAGCGTCGGGAAAGCCACCACATGCCCATCCAGTCCCTGGCGTATCCCGCCACTCGCGCGGGCATCGACCAGCGTGAAGACCGCGGCATCGACGACACCTGACGCCGATTGACGCGGTAGCTGCCGATACGACCGCCGCTGCGGCGAATCAGCAACGGCAGGAAACGGTGCAGGCTTTCCACCGATGGCAGAGAGGTCAGCACCTCGCGCTGAATCAGGCGAAGGCCACAGCGTTCGCTGTCGGCCAGCTCGATACCGAGGGTTCTCGCCACGCGAAACAGCGGCTTTCTCCACCGGCAGCGCGGGTCGAGGGGAATCCCTTCGACCAGGGTCAATCCCTGATGCCGGGCCTCGCAGAGCATATCGGGAATATCGTGCGGATCATCTCTGCCGTGAGCATCGAGCGTGACGATCCACTCTCCGCGTGCCAGGCTG
The DNA here is from genome assembly GCF_001937155.1 of Salinicola sp. MH3R3-1. Taxonomy (NCBI): domain Bacteria; kingdom Pseudomonadati; phylum Pseudomonadota; class Gammaproteobacteria; order Oceanospirillales; family Halomonadaceae; genus Salinicola; species Salinicola sp. MH3R3-1. Next base: position 38,357 of record NZ_MSDP01000042.1, read on the forward strand.
CCGGCTTGCCACAGGGCGGCGTCCGCGCCGAGGGTGGCCGGCTGACGATAGAGCCGGATCCGGCTATCGGTGGCCGCTAGCTGCCTCAGGGTGCCACGGTCGTTTCTGTCGTCGCTCTCGCCCGAGCCGGCATCGATGACGATGAATTCGAGACTCGTCGCATGACGTAGCGCCTGGGAAGCCTCGTCGACAACGTTGCCGACGCGGTGCATGGCGTCCTGGACGATGATCACGAGTGATAGAGTGGGTAGTTCGAGCATGATGAAATCCTGTTGGTTTCCAAAGCGTCGACTTAGCTCGTCCCGTTCGGAACACTCACTATGACAGCCTAATCTTAAAATCGGCTTACACTCGCCGCCGGGCCTGTTGCCGATTGTCGGCCGAACCCATGACGATGCCATGGCAGAAATGCCGCGACGGCTACGGCATCGCCACCGGCCGGAACCATTACATGCCGCCATGGTAGGAAGGGCGCGTATCGACGAGTGCTTGGTACTGAAAGAGTATGTGGTACTGGAAGAGTACGTGGTGCTGGAAGAGTACGTGGTGCTGGAAGCGTGGCGTGATACTGGAAGAGTGCACGTTGCTGGAAGCGTGCGTGGTATTGAAAGGGTACGGGTACTGGACCGGCGCAGTGGACTGGGACAGTGAATGGATAGTGCAATGAATCGGCGATCGAGCGGTCTGAACGATATGAATGACTTCGAAATTCCGGTTTCGCCCACGCTGGCGACCGTAAGAAAACGATGGCGACAGTAAGAGAGAATGCCATGAGGGTAATGCTGGTTGAAGACGACCCGTTGTTGGGAGAGGGGGTCGTCGATGTACTGCGGCGTGAACAGATGGTGCCGGAGTGGCTGACGGAGGGTCGCGGGGTCTGCGAAGCGCTCGACGACTCCACTTTCGACGCATTGATACTGGACCTGGGACTGCCGGATATCGACGGTTTCGAGGTGCTGAAACAGCTGCGGGAGTCTCGCAGTCAGATTCCCGTATTGGTACTGACCGCCAGGGACGATGTCGTCAATCGAATTCGCGGGCTCGACAGCGGCGCCGACGATTATCTGATCAAGCCGTTCGACAATGGCGAACTGCTGGCGAGGCTGCGGGCGTTGGTACGTCGAAGCGCGGGGCGTGCTTCACCCACGGTAAACTGTGGTCGCCTGACGCTGGACCCGGCAGCCCATGAGATACGCTTCGATCACGCTGTGGTCGCGCTTGGGCGCCGCGAGCACGACCTGCTGGCCTACCTGATGACACATCCCGGCCAGGTCTTCACCCGGGATCAACTGGTCGAGGTGCTTTACGGCTGGGATGCCGAGGTCGAAAGTAACGTCATCGAGGTTCACGTTCATCACCTGCGACGGAAGTTCGGCAGCGATGTGGTGGCGACCGTGCGTAACGTCGGCTACCGGCTGGGAGCGACGGATTGATCTCGATTCGTCGCTATCTTCGCCGTGTTCTGCTGATTTCGGTGACGCTGATCACCTCGATCGCGGCACTCTGGAGCTATCACGACACCCGCGATCAGATCAACGAGCTGTTCGACGCCGAGCTGGCGCAGACCACGCGAACGATGGTGGCGCTCTACTTCGAGTATCGTGGCGATGGCGGCCGCGAGCCTCAGCAGATGATCCGCGATCTTCAACTGCAACCGGTCCTGGTGCCTGACAGCGCCACCGATGCGCCGACGCCGCTGGGCCATCCGTACGAGAAAAAACTGGGGTTCCAGATCTGGGACAACGACGGCCATGCGCTGCTGGGCATGAAAGCCCCCGGGCTGCTAGACACGCTGATACCCGCGCCGGGATATGCGCATGCCGAAGGTGGCGGTCACGACTGGCGCACTTTCACGCTCTACGATGAGGTCCACGGTGTCTGGGCCAGCGCCGCCCAACGGGATGACGTGCGCGACGAACTGACCTGGCAGATCGCGCTGCGCAATCTGATGCCGCCGGTCATCGGGGTGCTGTTGATCGCTCTGCTGATCCCCTTCGCCATCGCGCGCGGGTTCTTGCCGCTGCTGCGCGTCAGCCGCCAGATCACGGCGCGCCAACCGAGCTTTCTCGAGCCCATCGATGGCAGCCAAGTGCCGGAAGAGATCCGCGGCATGGTCAGCGCACTCAACGGGTTGTTCGGTCGGCTGGCCGAGACGCTGGAAAAGGAGCGGCGCTTCACCGCCAATGCCGCGCACGAGCTGCGCACGCCGCTGGCCGCCATCAAGGTGCACGCCCAGAACCTGCTGAACGATACCGTCGAGGAGCGCGCTCAACGCGGTGCTCGCTCGATCATCTACGGCGTCGATCGGATGACTCGCGTGGTCGAACAGCTGTTGACGCTATCGCGACTGGAGAGCGAGGGGGGCCTGAATCGCCAGAGGATCGATCTGACGCGACTGGGGCGAGAACTGCAGCGCGACATTCAGCCGCTGATCGAGAGCCGGGCGATTCGATTCACTCAGGACATCCCCGGGGCTCTGAGTGTGCTCAGTTACGAGAACGGGCTCTACGTGCTGCTGCGCAACCTGCTCGACAACGCCGTGCGCTATACGCCGGAGGGCGGCGTGGTGCGCCTGCGAATGTGGCAGGCCGAGATGCGATTGCATATCGAGATTGCCGACAGCGGGCCGGGCATCCCGGTCGCCGAGCGGGAGCGCGTGTTCGAACGCTTCGTGCGCCTGGCCGGGCAGCGCACCAGCGGATCGGGGCTCGGGCTGTCGATCGTTCAGGAGTTGGCCGAGCGGCTCGGGGGAGATATCCGTCTGGACGAGACTTCCTTGCCGGCCGCCAGTGGCCTGAGCGTTCAGGTGACGCTGCCGCTATCCTGAGTTCTTATAAAGCCTGTCAAACGGACTGCCACACAGGATGTTGCCGATGTTGCGTTTTCTCGTACCTCTGATGACGCTGATCGTGTTCATGGGATACACGATCTTCGCGATCACCACCAGCGACCAGACGCTGGGCCAATTCGCCAGCGGCTTGATGAGTCGTCCAACGACCGCAATGGTAGTGTTCGATGTCTACCTGGCGTTGATCATGATCGCGGTATGGATGTTCTTCGACGCACGCCGACGCGGCCACGGTATCGGCTATCTACTGGTGTTTTACGTCATCACCTTCTGCTTTGGCTCTGCCGGGCCGCTCGCCTATCTGACCCTGCGCGGCTGGCGAGACTATCGACATCTCTCCTCGTGACGGAACCGGGTTGAGTTCCTCATAGCGGTGTCTTGCTCAGCTCACCGGGTACTTCGCGTACCAGGCGCGGCATCAGGAAACCGGCGAGACGCTGGCGTAGCGCTTCTATCAACTGACGGGCCTCGTGATCGGGCACGTCGAAGTGAGCCGCTCCCGATACCGGATCGAGCACATGCAGGTAGTAGGGCAGGATGCCGGCCTCGAATAGGCGCTCCGAGAGTGCAGCCAGCGTGTCGACATCATCGTTGACCCTGCGCAGGAGCACACTCTGATTGAGCAGAGTGACACCGGCGGCCTTGAGCCGGGCGCAGGCGGCGATGACGGCTTCGTCGATCTCCTGAGCGTGATTGATATGCAGCACCATCACGGTCTGCAGTCGAGTCTTGCGCAACCAGTCGAGCAGCGCATCGTCGACCCGGTCGGGAATCACCACCGGCAGGCGGGTGTGGATGCGCAGCCGCTTGAGGTGCGGGATCGCATCCAGCCGCTCGACCAGCGTCGCCAGGCGACGGTCCGGGGAGGCGAGTGGATCGCCGCCGGAAAGGATCGCTTCCAGGATCGAGGCATCCTCGCGCAGGTAATCGAGCGTCTGCTCCCACTCGCGCATCGAGGGCGCGTTGTCGGCGTAAGGGAAATGCCGGCGAAAACAGTAACGGCAGTTGATGGCGCAGGTCGGGCTGGCGATCAGCAACGCCCGGCCGGGATACTTGTGGATCAAGGCCGGCTTGGGAGTGTGATCGCGCTCTTCCAGCGGGTCATCGACGAAGCCCTGCACGGCATCGCTTTCGACGTCCAGCGGCAGTACCTGGCGCAGCAGCGGATCATCGGGGTCGCCACGACGTATTCGGGAGAGATAGGCCTGCGGTACCCGCACGGGGAACAGTTCGTGGCCCGTCCGTGCGCCCAATACCCAGTTGGGGTCCAGGGCCAGGTGCTGACATAGCGCCACGGGATCGCGAACGACATCACGCAGCTGTTGCTGCCAGTCGCCAGCCGGGGTGTCGGATACGGGCGCCGTGTGTACGACCTCTTCGCAATGCACAGCGATCGGGGTTCGGGTTATCATGCTGACCACTTAAAATCAGAGCGCATGCCGCAGGGCATAGCGCGGAATTGGGATTTGTCGTCGCGGATGGCCCGCGATCGTTCATTTGTGAGGAATCATGGCGAACTATTCTACCAACGAATTCAAGGGCGGCCTGAAGGTGATGCTGGATGGCGACCCGTGCAACATTCTCGAGAACGAATTCGTCAAGCCGGGTAAAGGCCAGGCTTTCAGTCGCGTCAAGCTGCGCAACCTGAACACCGGACGGGTCTGGGAGCGCACGTTCAAATCCGGCGAATCGCTGGAAGGCGCCGACGTCATGGATCTGGACATGGAGTATGTCTACTCCGATGGCGACATGTGGCACTTCATGAAGACCGACGGCTCTTTCGAGCAGTATGCGGTCGACAAGAAAGCCATTGGCGACGTCGAGAAGTGGCTCAAGGAACAGGCGGTCTACACCGTGACGCTGTGGAACGATAACGCGATTGCCGTCTCTCCGCCCAACTTCCTCGAGCTCGAAGTGGTCGAGACCGATCCCGGCCTCAAGGGCGACACCGCCCAGGGTGGTTCCAAGCCGGCGAAACTCTCCTCGGGGGCGACGGTGCGCGTGCCGCTGTTTATCAACCAGGGCGAAATTCTCAAGATCGATACGCGCAGCGGCGAGTACGTTTCCCGAGCTTGAGAAGTTGTTCCTGCGAGCGCTCGGAGAGCACACGGCGTTCGCGGAAGAAACTTGATATTGATCCTTCGAAAGCCACGCCTGCGCGTGGCTTTCGTCGTTAGGGCGACCTCTGGCTGGCCGGCGGTACATCGACTGCCGTTCGCCGATCGCATTATGCTTGACAGAGTGTTTGCCGAATAGCGCCGGACAGTGGGTGAGGAGACATGAAATGGCCAGACTAGCGGGGCGCAAGGCGTTGATCACCGGCGGTGCCAGCGGTATCGGCCTGGCAACCGCGGAACGTTTTCTCGCCGAAGGGGCCGATGTCGTCGTGCTGGATCGCGATACGGTTGCTCTCGAGCGCGAATCGATAAGGCTCGCTGCCCGCTTTGCCTCGCGCTGTGTGGGGGTCGAGGCCGATGTGGCCGATGTCGACAGCATTGCTGCCGGCGTCGAGCAGGCACTCTCGACGACGGGGCGCATCGATATCCTGGTCAACGCCGCCGGCGTCAACGTCTTCGGCGATCCGCTCGAACTCGATCGGGAAACCTGGCGGCGCTGCCTGGCGATCAATCTGGAGGGCGCCTGGCACATGATTCAGGCGCTGTTGCCGGGTATGCTGGCGGCGCGATACGGCCATATCGTCAATATCGCTTCGGTTCACGGCCACAAGATCGTCCCCGGTGCCTTCCCGTATCCCGTAGCCAAGCACGGACTGATCGGGCTGACCCGGTCGCTGGGGATCGAGTACGCGGATCGCGGAATTCGGGTCAACTCGATCTCGCCGGGGCTGATCCGCACGCCCGCCGCCGATGCCTGGCTGGCGCAGTGCGACGAGCAGGAGCGCCAGCGGCAGGTCGAGCTGCTGCCCTGCAAACGGCTGGGCGAAGCCGACGAAGTCGCCAATACGGCGCTATTCCTGGCCAGTGACGAAGCCCGTTTCATCAACGCCACCGATATTCTGATCGACGGTGGCCGCAGTCAGGTCTACCACCTGTGACGGATATTCGCGGCGCCGATGACTGGCAGCCCACGGCCACGATCGAGACGCTGCGCGCGCGGGCGCAGCTGATGGCGAAAATCCGGGCGTTCTTCGCGGCGCGGGACGTGCTGGAAGTGGAGACGCCGATTCTCGGTCATGGCGGCAGCACCGATCCGCACCTCGACTCGCTGGCGCTCGAAGCGATCACGCCGGATGGCCATGAACGCCTGTGGCTGCAGACGTCTCCCGAATTCCACATGAAGCGGCTGCTGGCCGTCGGCAGCGGTCCGATCTTCCAGCTGGCGCGCAGTTTTCGCGACGGCGAGGTCGGGCGGCGCCATAACATCGAGTTCACCATGCTCGAGTGGTATCGCCCGGGTCTGTCGCTGGCGGGGCTGATCGACGAGTGCGAGGCGCTGATTCGCCACGTACTGCCGATCGACCCGGGCCCGCTGCGTCAGCGGCGCTACCGTGATCTTTTCCGCGAGACGCTCGATGTCGATCCGTTCACCACGTCGCTCGCGATCTTGCGCCAGCGTGGTGCCGAGATCGGCGGGTTGTCTATGACCGACGCCGATCGTGACGGCTGTCTCGACCTGCTGATGAGCTTCGCTATTGAGCCGCTGCTGGGCCGAGAGGGGATCGATGTCGTCGTCGACTATCCGGCCAGCCAGGCGGCGCTGGCGCGTAAGCATCGAGATCCGGAGGACGGCGCGGAAGTGGCCTCGCGATTCGAGATCTATCTTCACGGCATCGAGCTCGCCAACGGGTACGACGAGTTGACCGATGCCGCGGAGCAGGCCGTGCGCTTCGCCGATGACAACCGCCAGCGCCAGGCGCTTGGCAAGCCAACGGTCGATATCGATCATCGTTTGGTGGCAGCGCTCGAATCCGGCATGCCGCCCGCCAGCGGCGTGGCACTCGGCGTCGATCGCCTGATTCAGCTGGCGTTGATGAAAGATTCGATCGCCGAGGTCATGGCGTTTCCCACGCCGCGGTGTTGAACCGCGCCTACCAATCGACCCGCTCGCGTTCACCGAATGGCCAGAGGTCGACGATCTCCCTCAGCAGCTGCTTGGCGGCCGGCGATAGCGGACGCTGACGACGCACGATGACGTGCGCTTCTGCTTCTTGAAAGACCGGATGATCGATCTCCAGCGCGACCAGTTGGCCGCGCCGCAGCTCGTGCAGCAGAGCCACGCGGCCGATGAAGGTCACGCCGTCGCCGGAACTCACGTACTGCTTCAGCGTAGCCAGTGAGTTGCTGACCAGGCTGGCATGGAAATGACGCTTGCTGATGACTGCCGCGGCGTCGATCAACTGCCGGATACCATAACCATGACCCACCAGACCCAGCGGCCATTCGAGGGTGGCATCCAGTGCGAGCGGTTGGGGCAGTCGAGTCAGCGGATGTCTCGGGTGAACGATAGCGCAGAGCGGCTGATGGACTGAGACGACCGACTCGATACCGGGAGTCAGCCTGGGCGCATAGGCGATGCCGATATGGGCCTGGCCCTCGTAGACCTGACGCACCACGTCGTTGACGTTGGCCAGGTTCATTTCGACGGTCAGTTGTGGATGACGAGCGCAGAAATCGTTCATCACACCACTCATCAAGCGGTCGCTGTACCCCTCGCTGATCGCCAGACTGATATGACCGCGTTGCAGCCCATCCAGTTCGGCTAGCTGTCCGAGCAGCGTCTGCTCGGCGACATCTCGCTCTCGATAGAAGTCGAGCAGAATGCCGCCAGCTTCGGTGGCGCGCACGCCGCGACCATGGCGTTCTACCAGCGTCATGACGAGCGCCTGCTCGAGCTGTCGAATCTGGCGACTGATGACGGAGGGTTCGACATCGAGGCGGTCCGAAGCGGTGCGGATCGAGCCGGCGTCGAGCGCCTGCGAGAAATAGTGAAGCCAGCGGCTGTTCAGGTGGGCCGGGAACGGTTCTTTGTCATGGGCCACGGGGCGCGTCCGAATAGAAGGAGTTCCAAGAATGCTTCGGATGTTGCTTTTTAAGCAACACTAACCTGTCGACGAAAGTATTGTTTTCTTCACTGCGGGATCTACTCTCGGGGAAGAGCGACATGGGCCGGGCGGTCCTGCCAACGGCAGGAACAATAACAATCGCGTCCGTCCTTATCGTTAACGACAACCATAAGATCGACAACGAGGTTTCTCATGGCGACTCCTTTCTCGCGTCGTTTTTCCGTTGCACGCCGCCGTCTACTGGTCGGTATGACAATGGTGGCATTCCTCTCCACTTGCGGCGCGATTTCATCGCTTGCCGCTGCGCCGGCCGAGGCCAATACCCTCCGCGCGGTCATGCACTCCGGACTGCGCGTACTCGACCCGATCACCACGACCGCTCACATCACCCGCGACCATGGCTACATGATCTGGGACACGCTGCTGGGCATGGACGATAAATTTCAGCCGCAACCGCAGATGGCGGAATGGTCGGTTTCCGACGATGGCATGACCTACACCTTCACCCTGCGCGATGGACTGTCGTGGCACGATGGGGGAGAAGTGACCGCCAAGGACGTGGTGGCGTCGTTCAAACGCTGGACTGCTCGCGATGGCGGCGGTCAGATGCTGATGGATCATGTCGAAAGCGTCGAAGCGACGGATGCCCGCAACATGACGCTGACGCTATCATCGCCATTCGCCTATGTCCTCGAGCTGATGGCGAAGCCTTCATCGGTGCCGCTATTCGTGATGCCGGAGCGTATCGCCAGCAAATCGCCCGACGAAACGCTGACGGTCGAGGATCAAATCGGCTCAGGCCCCTTCACTTTTGTCGCCGACGAGTACGATCCCGGTAACCGGGTCGTCTATGAGAAATTCGAAGACTACGTGCCACGTAAGGAGCCGGCCAGCTGGACCGCCGGCGGTAAGGTGGTCAATGTCGATCGCGTCGAATGGATCAACATGAGTGACGCGCAGACCGCGCTCAATGCCCTCAACTCCGGCGAGATCGACTTTCTCGAATCGCCCTCCGTCGATCTGCTGCCAGTGCTGCAGGCCAATCCTGACCTGACTATCGAGAAGATCAACGAGCTGGGTAGCCAGACCATCGGTCGCTTCAATTTCCTCTACCCTCCTTTCGACGATCCCAAGATCCGGCAAGCGGCTCTGATGGCCATGGATCAGGAAGATGTCCTGGCTTCGCTGGTCGGAAATCCGGAGTTCTATTCCACCTGTGACTCGATGTATGGCTGTCAGACGCCGCTGGCGACGGATGCCGGCGCGCCGGATTCGCTGGCGACCGGTGGCGGGACCGAGGCGGCCAAGAAGCTGCTGGAGGAGGCTGGCTACGACGGTACGCCTGTCGTGATGATGCAGCCGACCGATGCGCCCACGGTCAGCCCGCAGCCGGTGATCGCCGCGCAGTTGCTGCGCCAGGCCGGGTTCACTGTCGATCTGCAGCCGATGGACTGGCAGACGCTGGTGACGCGCCGCGCCAGCCAGCAGCCACCGTCGGAAGGCGGCTGGAACATGTTCTTTACCAACTGGTATATCCCCGAGGTATGGAATCCGCTGGTCAACCCGATGCTCAACGGCCGCGGTAAGGACGGCGGCTGGTTCGGCTGGCCGGACGACGCCGAACTCGAGTCGATGCGCAACGAGTTCGCCAAGGCCACCAGTGACGATGACCGCAAGGCGATTGCCGAGCGCATTCAGCAGCATGCCTTCGAACAGGTGACCTATATCCCGCTGGGCGAGTACTCGATCCCCGCAGCCTGGAATAACGATCTCTCCGGCATTCTGCATTCGCCGGTGCCGGTGTTCTGGAACATCACCAAGTCCGAGTGATCGAGGAGGGGCGCGGCTGTCGTCGCGTCCCGTTCCTGCTGTGAACTGCAACGGAGTACGCTCATGTTCAGCTACTGTCTGCGTCGGACATTGGCGGCAGTACCGGTGATGGTAGTGGTTGCGCTGTTCGTCTTTCTGCTGCTGCGACTCTCGCCGGGTGACCCCGCCGCGATCATTGCCGGCGATATGGCCACGCCGGAGCAACTGGATCGCATCCGCGAAACCCTGGGGCTGAATCAGCCCATCTATATTCAGTTTTTCCACTGGTCCGGCGAGCTGTTGCGCGGCGATTTCGGCACGTCGTTGATGTCGAATCTTCCGGTGACGCAATTGATGGCGCAGCGTCTCGAGCCGACCGTCAGCCTGGCCCTATTGAGCATCGCGCTGTCGGTAGTCGTGGCAGTGCCGATGGGCGTCATCGCGGCCTGGAAACACGGCAGCCTGATCGATAACGCCATCATGTCTATGTCGGTGCTGGGGTTCTCGGTACCGGTGTTCGTGATCGGCTACATCCTGATCAAGATCTTCGCCATCGATCTCGGCTGGTTGCCGGTGCAGGGCTTCAAGCGAATTTCTCAGGATGGCTTCGGACCTTTCATCCAGCATGCGATTCTCCCGGCGCTGATGCTGTCGACGATCTATATCGCGCTGATTGCGCGCATGACCCGCGCCAGCATGCTCGACGTGCTGGGTGAAGACTATATCCGTACTGCGCACGCCAAGGGCGCCAGCGAGAAGCGGGTCCTGTTCAAGCACGCGCTGCGCAACGCCGGCGTGCCGATACTCGAGGTGATCGGTACCGGCTTCGCGCTGATGATCACCGGTGTGGTCGTGACCGAGAGCGTATTCAACATTCCCGGACTCGGTCGTCTGACCGTCGATGCCATTCTCTCCCGCGATTATCCCGTCATTCAGGGTTTGATTCTGGTGACGAGCGGGGTCTACGTGCTGATCAATCTGGCCATCGACCTCTCCTATGCGCTGCTCGACCCGAGGATTCGTTACCAATGAGTCTATCAACGCCCGAATCCGTTGCCACTGAGCGCTCCGAGACCATGCCACTTCGACGGCGACTGCGATTGTGGCCACGTCGACGCCCCGGATGGACCATCATCCTGGCCGCGATCTGTCTGATCCTGATCGTCGTCGTGGCCATCCTGGCACCCTGGCTGGCGCCTCACGATCCGCTCAACATGTCGCCGGCAAACCGCCTGAAGCCGGCTGACGACGCCTACTGGCTAGGAACCGACGCCTACGGTCGAGACCTGCTGTCACGAGTGCTCTACGGGGCTCGAGTCTCGCTGACCGTGGGGATCGGCAGTGCCTTGATCAGCGTTGTCATCGGCCTGCCGCTGGGTATTCTGGCCGGCTTCTTTCGCGGTCTCGACGCGGTGATCATGCGCGTCATGGATGGTTTGATGGCGATTCCCAGCGTACTGCTGGCCATCGCCATCGTCTCCCTGATCAGTGCCAACCTGTGGACGGTCATGGCGGCGATCACCATCCCCGAAATCCCCCGGATCGTGCGCCTGGTTCGTTCGGTGGTGCTGTCCGCGCGGGAAGAGCCTTACGTCGAGGCAGCCGTGGCGCTGGGCAGCAGTCTTTTCACCATCATGTGGCGCCATCTGATGCCCAACACGCTGGCGCCGCTGATCGTGATGAGCACTTATATCTGTGCCTCGGCGATTCTGACCGAGGCCATTCTCTCCTTCCTGGGCGCTGGCCTCGGTACCGAGACGCCGACCTGGGGCAATATCATGGCGGAGGGCCGAACCTACTTCCTGATCAAGCCATCGCTGATTTTCTGGCCGGGCATCATGCTGTCGATCTGCATTCTGTCGATCAATCTGCTCGGCGACGCCGCCCGTGATCGCCTCGACCCCCGATTGCAGAAACGTGGAGGTGCGCAATGACCCATGACGCCATCCATCCCGCCCGGGTGCCGGATCCGGTGCTGACTATCGAGGGGCTGAGGGTCGCGCCGCAATCAACGCCGACCAAGCCGATTCTCAAGGGCATCGACTTCACGATTGCCGCGGGCGAAACGCTTTGCCTGGTCGGCGAATCCGGATCCGGCAAGTCGGTCACCTCGCTGGCGGTCATGGGGCTTTTGCCCAAGGGCATTCTCAAGGCAACCGGGGGACGTATCGACCTGGAGGGGGATTCCCTGCTCGAGGCTTCGAGGGGCCGGCTGCGAGACCTTCGCGCCAGTCGCATGTCGATGATCTTTCAGGAGCCGATGACGGCGCTGAACCCGCTGATGCGGGTCGGCGAGCAGATCGAAGAGGTGCTGGTCATGCACCAGAAGGGGCTCTCTTCGAAGCAGCGCCAGGACCGCGTGCTGGAGATGCTCGACCAGGTCCAGCTGCCGGACATCGCGCGCGTCTACGCCAGCTGGCCGCATCAGCTCTCGGGCGGCCAGCGCCAGCGAATCATGATCGCGATGGCGTTGATCCTCGAGCCCAAGCTGTTGATTGCCGACGAACCCACCACCGCGCTGGATGTCACCACGCAGAAGCAGATCCTCAAGTTGATCAAGGAACTGCAGAAGCGCCATGGCACCTCGGTGCTGTTCATCACGCACGACATGGGGGTGGTGGCCGACATTGCAGATCGTGTCTGCGTGATGCGTGACGGTGAAGTGGTAGAGACGCAGCCGATCGAGGATCTGCTGCGCTGGCCCAAGACGGAGTACACCCGCCAACTGCTGACGGCGGTGCCGAGCCTGCGACCGAGAGCGGCGCGCGCAGTGACCGACCGCGAAATCGTGCTGGAGGCAATCGAACTCGAGAAGCGTTATGGCGAACGTTCGGCCTGGGCGCGCTGGACCGGCAAGGCGACGTCGCAGACGTTGGCGGCCAGCGATATCAACTTCGCCCTGACGCGCGGGCGGACGCTGGGCATCGTTGGCGAGAGCGGCTCCGGCAAGTCCACCGTCGCGCGTTGCGTGATGCGCATGATCGAACCGACCGGCGGGGGTGTGCGGGTCATGGGCAAGGATATTGCCAGCCTGGGGAGAGCAGCGCTGAAGCCCCATCGCAAGCGTATCCAGATGATCTTTCAGGATCCCTTCCGCTCGCTCAACCCGCGGCTGAAGATCGCCACCAGTCTGGTAGAAGGTCCGGTCAATTACGGTACGTCTCGGGAAGAGGCGCTGGCGAAAGCCGCCGAACTGCTGGCGCTGGTGGGGTTGCCGAAGGATGCGCTGGATCGCTATCCCCATCAGTTCTCCGGTGGACAGCGCCAGCGTATCGCCATTGCGCGGGCGCTGGCGATGGAGCCCGACGTGCTGGTCGCCGACGAAGCGGTCTCGGCGCTGGATGTCTCGGTCCAGGCCCAGGTGCTCGAGCTGCTCGACGAGCTTCAGCGACGGCTCGGCATCGCCGTGCTGTTCATTACCCACGATCTACGTGTCGCCGCCCAGATCTGTGACGAGGTGATGGTGATGCAGAAAGGCGTGGTCGTGGAATATGGACCGGCCGAGCGCGTACTGGGCTCGCCGGAACATCCCTACACGCGCTCGCTGATGCTGGCGGCGCCCGGACGGCACTGGGACTTTTCGGAATTCCGGCCTCTCGATCGCGTCTTCGAAGAGACTCCGACGGCCACATCGACCGCCAGCGTCTATCAGTGAACGGCCGGGGGCCACATGGCCGAGTCGCCGATTCTTCATGATCTACTGGATTCAAGGAATGCTTCATGTCACACCTCCGGATTGCCGTCGGTGGTTTTCTCCACGAAACCAATACTTTTGCGCCTAGTCAGGCGACCTATGAAGACTTCCTGCGCGGTGGTGGCGCGCCACCGCTGAGCGAGGGCGAAGCGGTCTTCGACGCGGTGGCCGCCAGTAATATTGGTCTGTGCGGTTTCATCGATGCCCCCGAAGCCCGGGCATGGCGCCTGATCCCTACGCTCTGGGCGGCGGCGAGTCCGTCGGCTCATGTCACGCAGGACGCCTTCGAGCGCATTGCCGCGCGGCTGTTGGCGGCCATCGACGAGGCGATGCCCCTCGATGGCGTCTATCTCGATCTGCACGGTGCCATGGTCACCCAACACTTCGATGACGGCGAAGGCGAGTTGCTGCGTCGCGTCAGGGCCCTGGTGGGTGAAGACGTACCGATCGTCGCCACGCTGGATCTGCACGGCAACGTCACGCCGACGATGGTCGAGCAGGCCGATATGCTGATTGCTTACCGTACATATCCGCACATCGACATGGCGGAAACCGGCGCCCGCTGCGCCACTGCCGTGGCGAGGCTGCTGTCGGGCAACAGCCGGCCGGCGAAGGCGTTTCGTCAGCTCGATTACCTGATGCCGATCGCCTGGCAGTGCACGGCGGAAGAACCATGCCGCTCGCTCTATGCCGAGGTGGCGGCGATGGAGAGCGAATCGCTACCCTCGGTATCATTCCTGACCGGCTTTCCGGCCGCCGATTTTCCCGACTGCGGCCCTTGCATCGTGGTGTACGGAACCGATCCGGATAGCGCGGATCAGGCCGCCGACCGGCTGGCGGCGAGGATAGCGGCGCAGGAGCCGGCGTTCGCGGGGCGAGTGTTCGAGCCGGAAGCGGGCGTGCGGGAGGCGATGCGGCTGGCGGAAAGTGCGACAAGGCCAGTGGTGATCGCCGATACCCAGGACAATCCGGGGGCGGGCGGGAATTCCGACACCATGGGCATGCTGAAAGCGCTCATCGCTTGCGGGGCGGAGCGCGCTGCGATCGGCAACGTGTTCGACTCGGCAGCGGCCAGGGCCGCGCACGAGGCGGGCGTCGGCGCGGTGGTCCGGCTGGCGCTCGGCGGGCATTCCGGCGTGGAAGGGGACTCGCCGCTGGAGGCTGAGTTCACGGTCGAAGCGCTCTCGGACGGTCGCTTTGTCGCGCCCGGCCCCTATTACGGCGGTGGGCGTCTCGACATGGGCCCATCCGCCTGCCTGCGAATCGGCGACGTACGTGTCGTGGTGGTCAGCCGCAAGGCGCAGATGGCGGATCAGGCGATGTACCGTTCGGTGGGTATCGAACCATTGGAGCAGGCCATTCTGGTCAACAAGAGTTCGGTGCATTTCCGCGCCGATTTCGCGCCGATCGCGGAGACGATTCTGGTCTGCGCCGCTCCGGGGCCAATGGCGGTGGATCCCGCCATGCTGCCCTGGAAACGGTTACGCGCCGGCCTTCGCACCGCCCCGTTGGGGCAGCCGTTCGTACCGGTTGCCGATCCTGCCTAAGAGACCATTCGCGAGCCGTTTCGCCACTGTCACTGCAAGGAGTTTTCATGACGACGTTACCCCGCATCGATGCCTTCACCGCTGAGCTGATCGAGATTCGTCACGACATTCACGCCCATCCGGAAATCGGTTTCGAAGAGCAGCGTACCTCCGCGATCGTCGCCGCCTATCTGCAAGCGCTGGGACTCGAGGTTCACACCGGCATCGGCAAGACCGGCGTCATCGGCCTGATCGACGGCCAGCGAGGGCCGGGCAAGACCGTAGGGCTGCGTGCCGATATGGATGCGCTGCCCATGAATGAAGAGACGGGGCTACCGTTTGCGTCGACAAATCCCGGCCGTTTTCATGGCTGTGGTCATGACGGTCACACCACGATGCTGCTGGGCGCGGCGCGCTATCTTGCCGAGACCCGGGACTTCGCCGGTCGCGCGATCCTCATCTTTCAACCGGCGGAGGAGGGGCTGGGCGGGGCGCGGCGGATGATCGCCGAAAAGCTGTTCGCGCGTTTTCCCTGTGACGAAATCTATGCGCTGCACAATGCGCCGCACCTCGATCACGGTCAGATTCGGGTGATGAGCGGCAAGGCGATGGCGGGCGCGGAATTCTTCGATATCGTCATTCGCGGCCGAGGCAGCCATGGTGCGCAGCCCAATAACGCACGGGATCCGATCGTGGTGGCGACCCAGCTTTCACAGGCCATGCAGAGCATCGTCAGCCGCAATACCGACCCGCTGGACGCTGCCGTGGTCTCGATCACGCAGTTGCACTCGGGCTCCGCCTACAACGTGATTCCGCAGTCGGCCACGCTCTCCGGGACCATTCGCACTTTCGACGACAGCGTCGCGTCGTTGATCCACGGACGCATTCGTGAACTGGCCGCCGGGCTCGCCGACGCCTATGGGGTCGAGATTGATGTCGATATCCGCAACATCTTCTCGGTGCTGGAGAACCACGTCGAACAGACCGAGGCGCTGGCGGCAGCGGCCAGAGAGATCGTCGGTGAGGCCGGCGTTGGCGATCTCGGCCGTCCGGTGATGGGCAGCGAGGATTTCGCCGACATGCTGAAGCTCGTGCCGGGCTCCTATTGCTGGGTCGGTCACGCTGGCGATATTCCGGTTCATAATTCGGCATTCGTGCTCGATGATGGCATTTTGCCGGTTGGCGCGAGCCTGCTGGCGCGGATTGCCGAGCGCCGTCTCAATGAGCTGGCCGGTGTCAGTGCAGCCCGGGCGGTCAGCGCATGAGTCTCGCCTCGAATTTCGCAAAGGCTCTCGCGTTCGATCTCGACGAACTGCTGGCAGGCCTGAAGCGCTGGGTCGAGTGTGAGAGCCCGACCTTCGACACCGGTGCGGTCAATCGCATGATGACGCTGGCTGCGGAAGACCTGGCCACCTGAGGTGCCGATGTCGAGCGCATTCCGGGTCCGCCGGGGATCGGCGATTGCCTCAAGGCGAGCTTTCCGCATCCCGATAGCGAACGTGGCGGCATTCTGATCATGGCGCATCTCGATACGGTTCATCCCGTCGGGACGCTGGAAACATTGCCCTTCAGGCAGGAGGGTACTCGCTGTTACGGCCCCGGCATCTGCGATATGAAGGGCGGGACTTACGCTGCGCTTCAAGCGGTCGTTGCGCTGCGGGAAGCGGGAATCGACACAGCGTTACCGATTCATGTACTGCTGACCTGCGATGAAGAGATCGGTAGTCCCGGCACCCGCGAGCTGATCGAACGGGAAGCGTCAAGACATCGCTATATTCTGGTGCCGGAACCGGCTTGGGAGGGCTATGGCGTGGTCAGCGGGCGCTACGCCATTGCCCGTTTCGAGCTGCTGGCTCACGGCCGGCCGAGTCATGCCGGTGCCGCATTGGCGGAAGGGCACTCGGCGATTCGCGAGATGGTCGCGCGGATTCCCGGAATCGAGGCAATGACCGACGACGACTGTACCTTCAGCGTCGGTGTGGTGCAGGGCGGTCAATGGGTCAACTGCGTGTCGACCACCTGCCGCGGCGAGGCGCTGAGCATGGCCAAGCGTCAGACCGATCTGGATCGCGGTATCGAACGCATGCTGCGATGGAACCAGCTTGACGAGAGCGGGGTCGGTTTCGAGGTCAAGCTGGGCGTGGTGCGGCCGGTGTGGGAGCCGAACGCGGCGACGCTAGCGCTTTATGCTCACGCCAAGGCCGTTGCGGAGGAGCTGGAAATGCCATTGCCGCATTCCAGCAACGGCGGTGGTTCCGATGGCAATTTCACCGGGGCGTTGGGGCTGGCGACGCTCGACGGTCTGGGCCTGCGCGGTGCCGGTATTCATACCCTGAGCGAACACATCGAGGTCGACAGCCTGATCGAGCGCTCGAGACTGATGGCCGGTTTGATGGCAAGACTGACATAGCGATTCGACCGTCTCGAAGAGGGTAGGTAGTTCACTCATCCACGCGGCCACGCAGACGCTTTTTCTGACCCTGGCGGGTCTTGCTATCGGCGCGCTTGCGTTTGGCGTTACGGCTGGGCTTGGTTGCCTGCCGCGGCTTGTCGCCGTAGAGCACGGGTTTGATCAGCTGCTTGAGCCGGACCAGCGCGGCATCCCGGTTGAGCTCCTGGGTACGGTGCTCCTGTGACTTGATCACGACGACGCCGTCGCGGGTGATACGTCGGTCACTGAGCGCCAGCAGTTTTTCCTTGAAGCCGGGATGTAGACTCGAGGCACGGATGTCGAAGCGCAGGTGAATCGCCGAGGAGACCTTGTTGACGTTCTGGCCCCCGGCGCCTTGCGCGCGAACCGCGATGAGCTCGATCTCGTTGTCGGGGATCGACACGTTGCGGGAGATTTCCAGTGGCATTGCATGCTCCCTGAAGTGTCCATAGATTGAATGGGTGTTTTAGATGGCGCCGGGCAGTGCGCCCATCGTCTGGCCCATGCTGATCGGGTCGCCCTCGGGGTCGAAATCCCCAAACGCGGTTTCGCGGCCCAGGCACATCACTACGGTGGAGCCGAGCTTGAAGCGGCCCATCTCCTCGCCTTTCTCGATCACGATCGGCTCATCGAAACGGGTGGTCTGGACGCGTCCGCTCAACGGGGTGACCTGGCCGGCCCACGTCGTCTCGATCGCGGCGACGATCATCGCGCCGACCAGCACCATGGCCAAAGGCCCGTGTTCGGTATCGAAGATACAGACCAGCCGCTCGTTGCGAGCGAACAGCCCGGGAACATGGTTGGCGGTGGCGCTGTTGACCGAGAACAGCCGCCCCGGCACGTAGGTCATCTCGCGTAGGGTGCCGGTCATCGGCATGTGGACGCGGTGATAGTCCTTCGGCGCGAGGTAGACCGTGGCGAAGCTGCCCTGACGGAACGGCGCCGCGCGCGAGACATCGCCGCCGAGCAGTGCGCTGAGCGAGTAGGTCTGGCCCTTGGCCTGGATCAGCGTGCCGTGTTCGATACGCCCGTAGCGCGAAAGCACGCCGTCGGCCGGCGATACCAGCCCTTCGCCGATGGGACGAGCGCCGGGTTTGAGGGCGCGGGTGAAGAAATCGTTGAAGCAGGCGTAGCGGGTCGGATCCGGCTCCAGGGCCTGGCTCATGTCAACGCCGTAGGTGTCGATGAAGCGGCGAATGAACAGGTCCTTGACCGCGGCGATCCGGCAATCGGCGAGCTGGCCGATCAGTCGCGAGATCGCATGCTGGGGCAGCGGGTACTGAATTCTGGCGAAGAGTTCCTGGCGATCCACGATGACGACCCCGATATTGGAAGAGAGACCCGCTTGAAGACGGATAAGCTGAAAGGCGGACAAGGTAGCGAGAGTCCCCGGTCCGCGCAATAGACTGAGCTACGAGCTACGAGCTACGAGCTACGAGCTACGAGCTACGAGCTACGAGCTACGAGCTACGAGT
>NZ_MSDP01000043.1:0-1048 GCF_001937155.1 Salinicola sp. MH3R3-1
CCCGATCTCTACGCATTTCACCGCTACACCGGGAATTCTACCTTCCTCTCCTGCACTCTAGCCTGGCCGTTCCGGATGCCGTTCCCAGGTTGAGCCCGGGGCTTTCACAACCGGCGTGCCAAGCCACCTACGCGCGCTTTACGCCCAGTAATTCCGATTAACGCTTGCACCCTCCGTATTACCGCGGCTGCTGGCACGGAGTTAGCCGGTGCTTCTTCTGCGAGTGATGTCGTTCCTCTAGGGTATTAACCCAGAGGCTTTCTTCCTCGCTGAAAGTGCTTTACAACCCGAAAGCCTTCTTCACACACGCGGCATGGCTGGATCAGGCTTTCGCCCATTGTCCAATATTCCCCACTGCTGCCTCCCGTAGGAGTCTGGGCCGTGTCTCAGTCCCAGTGTGGCTGATCATCCTCTCAGACCAGCTACGGATCGTCGCCTTGGTAAGCCGTTACCTTACCAACTAGCTAATCCGACATAGGCTCATCCGATAGCGCGAAGTCCGAAGATCCTCCGCTTTCTCCCGTAGGACGTATGCGGTATTAGCGTGGGTTTCCCCACGTTATCCCCCACTACCGGGCAGATTCCTATGCATTACTCACCCGTCCGCCGCTCGCCACCAGGGAGCAAGCTCCCCGGGCTGCCGCTCGACTTGCATGTGTTAGGCCTGCCGCCAGCGTTCAATCTGAGCCATGATCAAACTCTTCAGTTTAAAGTCTGATAGTCCTTACTTCTCTCGTCCCGAAGAACAAGAAGAAAAGCGGACCAAACTTGGTTCAAGGTCAAACGAATCTTGACGAGTCGCTTGCCTCGATATGTCGTGACTGGCTGTCACGCGAGAACAAGCGCCCACATCAATTACCTGATCGATTGTTAAAGAGCGTCCTTACTTGAAGCGCTTCGCTTCTGCCGTCGAACCCAAGTGCTTGTCAGCGCTTGTTTTCTGGGCCGCCGTAAGGAGTGGCGTATTTTAAGGATCTGGGTGAGGATGTCAACGTCTTTCTTGTCGAATCCTGCCTGGCGCCGTTACTGCTTGTCGGTGCCGATCCTT
>NZ_MSDP01000044.1:0-1364 GCF_001937155.1 Salinicola sp. MH3R3-1
GCTGATCGGCAGCGCCGAATCCAATGCCATCGTGACCGTCTACACCGACGGTCGAAACCTGGGCACTACCACGGCAGATGGCAACGGCGACTGGCAGTTCGCCACCAATGAGGCGGATCAGCTGTTTGGCGGTGAAACTGTCTTCACTGCCACCGCGACTGATATCGCAGGCAACGTTTCTGCCACCAGCCCGACGTTTACGCTGACGTTCGACACGACGGCCCCTGCGGCCCCGATGATCGAACCGACCAATGGAGACGAGATCACCGGTACCGCCGAGCCCGGCAGCACGGTCACGTTGACCGACGCAGATGGCACCCCGATCGGCAGCGTCGATGCCGATCCCGAAGACGGTAGCTGGTCGTTCATGCCAGACGAGCCGCTACCCGACGGGACCGAAGTCAACGCCACCGCAACCGATGCCAGCGGTAACGTCAGCCCTGAAGCCACGGCAACGGTCGACGCAACCGCGCCCAATGCCGATGGCAACGACATTCATATCGACGACGGCGGCGACGGCTTCCTGAACGTCGACGAGACCGACAATGTCACCTTGACCGGTCGCATCGAGAATGGCGCCACCGTTACCGACTTGACGATCACCGATGGAACCGGTGGCAGCGTCGAGGTCCCGCTCGGGAATATCGCCGTCGATGCCGACGGTAACTTGACGGTCAGCGGCGTGGATCTGTCGGATCTCGCCGACGGCGAACTGACAGCCACTCTCTCCGTGATCGATGCCGCCGGCAACACCGGAACGGTCACCGATACCACGACGCTCGACACGGCTGCGCCTGACGCCCCGATCGCCACGCTGGCCAACGATTCGGGAACTGAGGATGACGGCATCACCAACGATGCCACGGTCAATGTCGGTGGCCTCGAGGACGGCGCAACCTGGGAATATTCCACCGATGGCGGCGATAGCTGGACAACCGGCATGGGCAACAGCTTCGAACTGCCGGAAGGCGACTATGACGCTGACGCCGTGCAGGTTCGTCAGACCGATGCCGCGGGCAACACCGGCGGCAGCGGCAACCTCGGCGCGGTGACGATCGACCTGACCGCCCCGGAAGCCCCCGTGATTGAAGGCGCCGAAGACGACGTTCCTCCCGCCGGGCCAATCGGCGGAGGCGATATGACCAACGACGTGACGCCGACACTGATCGGCAGCGCCGAATCCAATGCCATCGTGACCGTCTACGCCGACGGTCGAAACCTGGGCACTACCACGGCCGATGGCAACGGCGACTGGCAGTTCGCCACCAATGAGGCGGATCAGCTGTTTGGCGGTGAAACCGTCTTCACTGCCACCGCGACTGATATCGCAGGCAACGTTTCTGCCACCAGCCCGACGTTTACGC
>NZ_MSDP01000045.1:0-6545 GCF_001937155.1 Salinicola sp. MH3R3-1
TCGAACTCATCGTCGTCGCCCGCAAACTCTGCGTAGTAAAAGAGGCCTTCTTCTTCCAGTAGGCGACTGATGAAGTTGAAGTCGCTCTCGCGATACTGCACGCAGTAGCTACGCGCGGGGTACTCTCGTCGCAAATCAAAGCGGTAGCGGCCCTTGGCGAGTTCATGGCCGTCGAACACCTGGGTCAGCACCTCGACCACCGAGCGGTCCTGGAAGATCCGGCTGTCGCGGCCGAGCTTCAGCATCGAAAGCCACGGCACCAGCGTGAGCTGGTAGTAGGTGACGCCGCCGTCTTCGCCCAGCAGTGCTGCCTCGGAAACCAGGCCGTGCAGGCGGCGATAGCTGCCGTCGGCCTGCAGAATCGACAGGTTGGCCGGCTGCGCCATCAACGTCTTGAGTTCGATGTCACCCTGCTGGGAGATGCAGTCGAGGGTGTAGGTGAACGGTTCGCTCACCCGCTCTTCGCCCACCAGCCGATGCGGCAGCAACGAAGCCCCGGCGATCTCCAACGTCAGCAGCCGCTGGGACTGAGAAAGACCGATATCGAAGGTGTCGAGTAAACTATCCAGCGTTTCTATATCTGCCATGACTCAGCTACCAAATGTTTGGTGAATGTCAGAATGCCAGCAGCGCCACTCATATACTTTTCATTCCATTTTTCAGACTTACCAACTATCTAGGCGTGAGCCCTATACAACTTAGGACGCCCCACGTCCATAAAGGCATACTGCTTGGCCTCCTCTTTTGACCAGTATCCGGGAGACAATAGCGTTAGCAACTGATCGTCGGCACCAGCGTAAATTCTGCGGAAGCGAAGATATCCTCCCCCTAACAGATACCACTCACGTCCTCCCAAATCATGCATTGGAGGAATTCTTCCCGTTCTTTCAAAAAATTCAGCGCGCTCACGCTCTGCCGAGCTGAGGTAAATTCCTCTCTTACTCTCCCAGCCAACATCGTCGCTATCGAGAATAGTTTTTCTCGCGACCAACGTTCTAAGATACGTTATTGCTTCATCACGACTGGCGAATTCAGTCAAAAAACCCGCAATTGAGTCGTGAACATACAAATCCATCATGGTGGATACAGCGTCTGGCGCGTTACCCAAACGAGGTTTGAAATCTGAAATTCTTTGCCAGTCGTCGATTAAAGAAGGATCGAACCCTCTCTCCTTGACTGTCCATGCAGGCCCCATCACGATGTAATCACGCAAAGCGTGCCGCGCTTGTTCCCAAAACCCCTTACTCGACATTTCCTCCCAGTGAGAAAACCTTTCAAGTTCTTCACAGAACTGAGCATAGGCACTCGACAAGTTATTTTTATCGTACTGAGAAGCCCGTTGATAACTATGCAGCCTTGACACGCCGCCAGCTCGGTGGTTACTCAGCCGCCACTCAATAGCTCGCCGCCAGTGCTCACGAACAATCGTGCCGGTCTCACCTGACTTCACTTCACATTGATCAACATAATTATTGAAATCATCGATCAACTGAGGCGAAATTTCAAATCCGGCTTGATCTTCTGGCAAAGCCAGCTCCAGTTTAAGTGGAACACCAGACAAACGGGCCTCACGGTACATCACGGCAAGGGGAATGCGAGACACTATATCTCGTCCGATATTATCTACCCCTTTACCTTGATCACCTGGTTTATAGCCTCCACCAAGGTCGGAGTGAACACCTGGAAATACTATCTCATCACCATTGCTCGCGATCGAATGATCGTTGTAAATAGAGTCTAGAGGAAAAGACCGGCGATTCTCATGCGCGGAAACGAGATGTAGGCACCGCGCAATATTAGGAGGTATTGCCAACGATTTTTCCGCATCGGCCCAGCCCGCATGCCCATCACTGATAGGCATGAGATTGACGATACCGACTGAAGCAACCGTATCGAACAACCCTAGAAAATCGAATGTTGCAGGAAAACCTGCCAAGGTCAGGCCGCTGTGATTCGTCAGCCCCGCATCCAATTGGCAAAGCTTTACCAACCAGTTGGAAAAGGCACGCGACAGGGCCGCGCCCCGTGAAAAGCCGAAGGCTGAAAGATAGATGTTTTTGACAATACCCGGATCTTTATTCTGCGGCTGCTCACCAGACGACCCAGTCATATGGGGTCGTATCGCCCGGTGCAACTGCTGTAGCCAGCGCACCAACGCCTTTGGAATGGTCAACGATGTATCAGTAGCCGCAGCGGGTCCCATTGAGGCGGATGGTTCCCTTTGAAGCGAATAGGCAGTCATCTGGCCAACCGCACTGACTCGTTTTACTTCGTCATTATCGATCAAGGCTCGCTTAAGGAAGTAGCGACTAATCGAGTTGATGACCTGGGCTAGACCCCATAAAATTCTCACCTGCCCCAGCCGCCCTGTGCCACCACCTAGGGTTTCATCCCAGAAACCCTCACCAGAATCGTCAACAGGATCGAATCGTGTGCCCACGCCGGAGGCGTAGATACGGAAGAAATTGTCGTAATCAGAAAGATTGGTTTGCCAGTTAGTCTGAGGCGGGAGAACACCAGGCACGCTCTGGCCGGGAAAAGCGCTATAAAGGCGCGCTATATTCGATTGACTATGGTCCCCGCGATCGAGACTATCGGCGTAATTATTGCCCGTTCCATCGAAGAACACACCGATAAATAGATTGGTATCGCATGGCTTCAGCTCACTCTCTGTGCGCTCTCTATTCTCGAAATAACGCAGCTTCTCAGTATCGGAATCAGAAAAAAATATATTTTTACTAGCAGGATTTCCGTAGACTGCACTTATCGAGCTCGCCAACATCGCACTCATGGCCTAGCATCCTGAAGCATCTGAATTTCTTTTTCATCAGACTCAACGTTTCTTCTCAGATATCTTTCTAAAAAGGGTTTAAACTGTGGATCTTTCGTCCCGGAGAACCTGTTTAGCACGTCAGCAGCTCGAATTTCTTCGAACATATGCCAATACCTTCTGAGCGTATTTTCAGGTTCACGATTATATTCCACCAAATCACGCTGATCTCGCTCTAGTCGATCCTCGAGCAGCGCCAACTTTTGATCAATCAATTTTCTTCGATAAGTATCCGAAGGAACCGGCCATCCTTTTACTTCACCTGGAAAGTCCTCATGCGGTGGTGACAGATCACTGACAACGACATTGGCTTTCTTGTCCGGCAGAAACTGAACCCACAATGTGCCCTTTGCCGGAGTTTCGTACTTCGGCACATCGACGTGAATCGTCTCTGTTAATTTACCTTCCGCTTTACGCTTGGCAAGAGACGCTGAAATTTCATCACCCGTCTCACCTTCCAGCGGATATCTAACGACCACGTCGACCTTCAACCCTTCATGCCACTCTTTGGGCACTTGGTAGCAACAGCGAGTACCACCCGCGCTGTAGGGGGTCAAAGACTCACCGTCGCCTCGGTTTTTCTCATTGTTCGGATCGAAAACATAAAACCCGCCAATACCGTTCCCGGCATAGTCAACGCCCGTGATATTGAGATCGGCAGTATCATTATCCGAGCCACAGGCCGGTAGCGACGCCAGCAACACCAGCCCCGTCAAGAATCGAATATATCGGCGCATTTAAAGAACATCCTTGTCAGTCTTTGGGGCATAGAGATAGGAACGTCTCAGCGGATCATCTCTATCATCAGTCGTGGTAGAGCAAGCCAGGCCGTCTCTCATGTTAACCAGCCCTCTCTATGTGCAGCGCTTCTACAGCACTGAACCTGCTCTGGATAATCAGCGGCAGATAGAGAGGCACTATCCAGCGTCTTGACTACCCACTCGTGACGTCTGGATGGGCTGTCAAAAAGATCATGAAGCTCCGACTCATGACGACGTAATCCGTCGATCAAGGCATCGATACGGTTCATATCGAGCAATATTTGCGTCTGTCGGTCGTCGAGCCGAATGCTGCTCATATCGTCAGGCTCGGCCGTGGTCACTCCGCCGAGAGCGAGTTCTCGCCATCGCGCATCTCGCCCGATGTAGCACCATGCCGTCATATGGCTCATCAGCAGCGCCCGTTGCTCTTTCGACAACATCTCGGCGATTTGCGATAAACGACGCGCATCCGTTAGACGCAGTACATATCGGGCATCCTGAACAGTAACGATGCGAAAAGCCGCTAGTCGCTCCCATAGGAGATCCAAAGTTTCGGTGCTAACCACGAGGCTCAACATAGGTTGGCCGGAAGTTTCTTTCGCGATGGCTTCCAAGGCGCCAAGGCTATCCTTATCGACTAAAAGTAGCAGCGGGGAAATTGCCAATACGCGCTCGCTGGTATTGGGCGCATCCTGATAAAGCGAGCGCCAGTTGCCTTCCGGCCAGTTCTCTCTGACCCATGTCAGTGTCGTTTCATGTTTGAACGATGCGTCTAACAGAAGATAGACATAGGACCGCGGTTCTTCAGCGAGCCATCCTTCAACCATAGCTTGTGTTTCGGTGATCCATTCCGGCGCGTAATGGTCAATCAATTGCATGATGGCCTCAGGACACGTTCACGATTGGTGATCCACTGGACAGGTTCTTGAGCAGACATTCCACACAGATCCCATCAGGCATTTGCGGTAACGCAGCACTCATCTCCGCCGGCCCCCCAAAACTCTGACTGGCGCCTTTGATATTGACCTTGCCGGGCGCATGCAGCTCGATATTGCCGTCCTTGATGCGCACGTAGGCACCGCCACTGACGAGCAGAATCTCCTCGGCAGCGGCCAGGTCGATCTTTTGATCGCTGGAGGTGACCTTGAGATCACGGCGGGCGGTGGCTTCGAGGTTGTCAGATTGCGCCTGGATGTCCACCTTGCCGCGGGCGGCGAACAACTTGATGCCGGCTTTCTGGACGTAGAAAGAGATCGTGCGTGCTACCGACGCCACCAAGCTCTTGCCACTGGCGATATTGACGTCCTCACCGCTCGAGACACTCAACGATTTGCCCTGGGCCAGATGGGTCGACACCGGCGTACTCATCGTGATCCCCGCCGGCGAGGCCAGATGCAGCCACGGCGTTTTCATGCGGGCGGCCTGACCCCGTCCGCCGCTGTCTGTAGCGCCGCTGGCGTTGCTCTGATCAGAATCCGAAAGCTGTTCGCTGTTGCCGTAGGTATCGTCGGCGTCAGTGCCGGCCTGCTTGAGGTTCTCGCGGCTATCGAGCGCTTCGGCGTTGTGGTCCTGGGCGCTCTGGCTGAGCGTGTCGCTGAGCTGGTAGGCGCTGTCGAGCTGCTGTCGGGCCGGGGTGAGATCGAGTTGGTCCCCACTGGCACCGAGCTGGCCCCAACTGGAGAGGTAGAGCCCCTGATTGGCGCGGATGGCGCCATAGGCATCGGTACGCAGTTCGAACCCGGTACCGCGGAAGGCACCCCGGGTGTTGCCGGTCTGGTGGATCAGGTAGCCGAGGTTGAGCTGGCTCTTCTCGTTTTCGGAGTTGAGGCGAACACGCTCCTGATCGGTGGCGTCATCGAAGACGAGTTCGTTGTAATTGCTGCCGCGATAGGTCTTGCTCTTGAACCCGGAAAGCAGGCCGTGACTGTGCCAGTCGGGGCTCTGTTCGCCGTTGTAGACCCGGCCGGTGATCAGCGGGCGGTCGGCATCGCCTTCGAGAAAGTCGACGAGCACTTCCTGGCCGATCCGCGGGACGAATACGCCGCCCCAGCCGGCGCCGGCGTTGGGCTGGGAGACCCGCAGCCAGACGCTGGAGTTTTCATCGTTTTGACCCTGGCGGTCCCAGTGGAACTGCACCCGAACGCGGTTGAGGTGATCGGTGTGGATCTCTTCGTTGGCCGGGCCGACCACGGTGGCGGTCTGGGGACCGCCGATCACCGGGCGGTGATGGGTTAGCGGATGGCGATAGGCTTGGGTGCGGCGCTGGGCTTCGAGATCGACTAGAAAGTGGCCGGTACCGCCGGTGGCGTAATCCGCAAGGCGTTCACCGGTGGGATCGGCCGTTTCTGCTTCGAGGCCGTGCGCCTTCTTGGCGGCATCGATCTGCGGCTGCAGGCTGCCCGGCAGTGCCTGGAGCTGGGCCGAGACCGGCAGGGCGTTTTCGGCATGAATGCTGACGCCGAGCAGCAGGAACTGGCGTTCTGACTCTCTGCTTCCACTGCGGCCGCCGAAGTCGTGCAGCGGGTGCTGGATAAGTTCGAACCAGCGCCCGGCCTGGAGTTGACGCGTGCCACCGGCGCCGCGAAAACGCTTGGCCAGCGATTCATGCGCCTCCAGGCGGTTCTCGGTGAGACGCTCGCCGCGCTCATAGCCGTAGTAGTAATACTCGCCGGCGTAGTCGTAGACCTCGGTGTCGGGCAGGTTGCCCTGATCGCTCAGAGTATCGAGGCCGGTGCGCTTGGTGAGTGACGGCTGCTTGTAGTCGAAGGTGCCGACGCTGACGCGGGTGGGCTGCTGGCTGCGAACGCCGCCCCACTGAGTCAGCGCATCTTCCGCCTCGGTGGCATCCTGGCGGTGGAAGCGGATCGCCTGAGGGCTGACCGGCTGGGTGGTATCGACGTCGTCGGTGAAGACGATGCGGTGGCCATCGAACTCATCGTCGTCGCCCGCAAACT
>NZ_MSDP01000046.1:0-954 GCF_001937155.1 Salinicola sp. MH3R3-1
TTGGCACAGTCCTTGGCACAGTCCTTGGCACAGCTCTTGGTACAGTTCTTCGTACAGCCTGGGCGCACACCGCGGCAGCGGCTTTCAAACGCGCGTATGAACGTCAGTGTAACGGAAAGCGAGACGAGGGCCATTCCACCAAAGCGGTATCGTGAACGACCGCGCAGCCGACATCAGCGCCATTCGACTGACACAGACGATCGACCAGAACACGCGTCAGTGAGGTTCAACGAAGAAACCGGACGGATTGACAGGCAAGGAGGAAGCGTCGTCAACCTGGAAGGAGACGAGGAACTCAAAGGATAACGAAAGAGAAGAGAATACAGAGGAGGTCAAAAGACGTTATTGGCGGACCGGACGAGACTCGAACTCGCGACCTCCGGCGTGACAGGCCGGCATTCTAACCAACTGAACTACCGGTCCGCTATGGTGGGTGGTACGGGACTCGAACCTGTGACCCCCAGCATGTGAAGCTGGTGCTCTAACCAACTGAGCTAACCACCCAAACGTCAAACAGCTTTCATTACAACAACCGCATGGTGCGAAGCGTGGCGGACCGGACGAGACTCGAACTCGCGACCTCCGGCGTGACAGGCCGGCATTCTAACCAACTGAACTACCGGTCCGCATTTTCCAACTGCTTTTCTTGCAACGACATCTTCTACAACGATGTCTCTTACAACAACCACTTGCAACACGTGAACCCGAGCACTGCGAAAACGCAATGGTGGGTGGTACAGGGTTCGAACCTGTGACCCCCAGCTTGTAAGGCTGGTGCTCTCCCAGCTGAGCTAACCACCCGTGGTCACGTGGCGCTGCATTCTACCTGTGACCGATTCAAAGTCAACAGCTTTTCGCGCCGCTTTTCTCTATCCGGATCATTCACTTGCGCCCAGCCGCCGTACCACGTGGCCGGCCGCTTCATCGATCAATGTCGCCTGCGTCTGCGCATGG
>NZ_MSDP01000006.1:0-53321 GCF_001937155.1 Salinicola sp. MH3R3-1
GACCGCCAACTGATCATTCTCAACGATCTACGCCAGGCTCTGGCTCAGGGCTCGCAGTTGGAAGTCTATTATCAGACCCAGCATCGTCTCGATGACGGCGGCATGGTGGGTATGGAAGCCCTGCTGCGCTGGCATCATCCCGAGCATGGCATGATTCCGCCCAGCGAATTCATCCCGTTGGCGGAACGCCATGGATTGATGTCGGCGCTGGGGAGCTGGGTCATCGACCAGGCCGTGGCGCAGTTGGCAGCCTGGCGAGGCCAGGGGCTCGACGTGCTACCCATCTGGGTCAATCTCTCGGCGCTGCAGCTGATTCAGGGCGACCTGGAATCCCACCTGATCTCGACACTGAATCAGTACCGGGTGCCGACGCGGCTGCTGGGTCTGGAGTTGACCGAATCGGTGCTGCTCGACGAGCGCGCCGGCGATATCTCTCCGCGACTGGAATCCCTGCGGAGCAGGGGGCTGCAGATCGCGATCGACGATTTCGGTACCGGTTACTCGTCGATGGCCTATCTCAAGCGTCTGCCGATCGACAAGCTCAAGCTCGATCGGGAATTCATCCGTGCCCTGCCGCACGACCCCGCCGATGCGGCGATCACTTCCGCGGTACTGGCGATGGCGCAGGGTCTGCATCTGGATGTCATCGCCGAAGGCGTAGAGACCATCGAGCAACGCGACTTCCTGCTGGCGAGAGGGTGTCGCCACGTACAGGGCTACCTTTATGCCCGGCCGGAGCCGGCCGGTGAAGTGGAGATACGGCTGCGACAGGCGGTGGAGAGCGTCTACTCCCACTCCTGACCGCGCAATCGCAACCAAAAGCGATCTCGCGCGTGAGCCGCGATCACACGCTGCCGATCAGTGGCGCGGGGCGAGCGCCGGGCTTGGCCAGCAACAGATGGCAGGTGCCGATCGCGCGTTCCAGAAAGGCGCCCTCGCAGTAGCAGAGATAGTAGCGCCACATACGAATGAAGCGTTCATCGTAGCCAAGCTCTCGCACTTGATCGAGACTGGCTTCGAAACGCAGACGCCATTCGCGCAGCGTGCGCGCATAGTGCAGACCGATTTCGTCGAGATCGAGCAGATTGAGCTGGGTATGTCGACTCAGCCCGGCGAGCAGCGCGGTATGGGAAGGCAGAAAGCCGCCGGGGAAGATGTAGCGTTTGATGAAATCCATCTCGCGTTTGGCCGCTTCGAAGCGCTGATCGCGAATGGTGATGCACTGAAGCAGTGCCAGGCCATCGGGCGTCAGTAGCCGATCGACGCAGCCCAGATAGGTGCCCAGATACTGATGGCCAACCGCCTCGACCATCTCGATCGACACCAGCCGATCGAAACGACCTTCGAGATTGCGGTAATCGTCCCTGAGTAGCGTGATGCGATCCTCGAGCCCGGCTTCGCGCACACGGGCCGCGGTGTAGGCGTACTGCTCTTCCGAGATGGTCGTGGTGGTCACGCGGCAACCTCGAGTCCTCGCGGCATGAATCGCCAGTCCTCCCCAGCCGGTACCGATCTCCAGCAAATGGTGATGCGGTTCCAGCGCGAGCTTGTCGAGAATGATGTCGAGCTTGTGCGTCGAGGCTTCTTCCAGCGTGGCCTCGGCGTGGGGAAACACCGCGCTCGAATACATCCAGTGTCGGCGATCCAGAAACGTGGCGAACAGCTCGTTGCCCAGATCATAGTGCGCGGCGATGTGGCGTTTCGAACGCTGCGCGGTGTTGCGCTGTAGCGTGTAGAGGGCGGCCAGCCCCCAGCGGCTGAGCCGGGCGGTGCCGTTTTCCATGCGGTCGTTGACCCGTTCGACGTTGCGCGCGAAGAGACGAATCAGCCCGACCAGATCGTCGACTTCCCAGGCACCATCCATGTAGGCCTCGGCAACGCCCACGGTGCCGCCGAAGGCCAGGCGGCGCCACATGTCGGCATCATGGACGGTGAGTTCGACATGAATCGGCGGCGCATCGGGCATCGGCTGGCCCAGCTCGAGGACCTGGTTTCCCTCGCGCAGTGTCAGGCGGCCGCCTTCCAGGGCGTCGAGTGCCTTGATCAGGCGGGGGCGAAGCCAGCGCGACAGGCGTGGCGATTCCAGGGGCCCTCGAGTGGCCGAAGAGCGGGCGGCTGTCATGATGAGGGCGTCTCCCGTTCTGGGTGGTCGTGAATCGGGGTGCGCTTGAGCCAGAGTCTGAGCGCTTGCCAGTGAATGGTGACGATGGTCTTGAGCGTCATGGCGGGATGCTTGATCAGCTCTGCCATCAGCGCGGCGCGAGTCGCCGGCTTGAGCGTCAGGGTCAGCGTGGCATCGAAGTGGCGTGCGTCCTCGTGCCACGTCTCCATGTGCATCATCAACTGACCGTCCGGCGTGTGGAAACGCGGCGTATTGAATCGCCAGTGATAGCGCATCTCCATCGGATTGAACGGCGACACATGCAGACGCTTGTCGAAGGCTGCCCGTTGGGAGTGCCGTTCGGGATCGACCCGGCAGGCATAGACCTGACGCTCGCGCCATGGCGTATTGGTGACTTCGGCCAGCACGGCCTGCAGCCTGTCCTGTCGATCGTAGGCGTAATAGAGCGTCAACGGGTTGAACAGTATCCCGAACAGCCGGATCTGGCTCAGCATCCGAACCGGGCCGTCCGGCGCGCTGCCCAGCTCTTCCGTCAGGCGCGCACGCACGGCGTCGGCCAGCGGCAGCTCATGGGGCGTCAGATAGTCCTCGCGGCGGTAGCGGGCCAGGGCGCCGCGGCGGGTGCCGAAGCCCGGCGTCCGAGCCAGCAGCGCCGGCAGCTCATCGAGATCCAGCCACAGCATCCACACGCGATAGTCGAAGGCGTGCCAGCGCGGCAGATAGCGGCGATGACGCAGGTGGCCCACGGCGAGCCGGCTATGGAGGCAGGAATCGCTCATGCCGTCTCGTCCTGGCGCTCGGCCGTCTCCGATGGGTTAGCCGCCGTCGCCTGCGGCTGGCTGCCGTCGATGGCATCGGCCACGCGCAGCGCGCTCCACACGCCGTCTTCATGAAAGCCATTGCGCCAGTAGGCGCCGCAGAAGTGGGTGCGCCGGGCGCTGTCGGATATTTCACCGTGGCGAGCCTGCGCCTGCTGCGCGGCAAAGGTGAACTGGGGATGCGCGTATTCGAATCGTCCCAGCACGCGGCCGGGGTCGATGCTGTCGTCATCGTTGAGCGTCACGCAGAAGGTGGTGTCGCTTTCAAGCTGCTGGAGAATGTTCATGTTGTAGGTAACCGGTACGCAGGCGTCGGCGTCGCGGCCGTCAAGACGATAGTTCCAGCTGGCCCAGGCGCGCCGTCTTCTCGGCAGCATGCGAGTGTCGGTATGCAGTACCACGCTGTTGCGCCGATAGCCGATCGACCCCAGCACGCTTCGCTCGGCCTCGCTGGCCTGCGTTCCGAGGATGCGCAGGGCTTGGTCGCTGTGGCAGGCGAACACCACCTGATTGAACCGCTGTTCCCCGGCAGCCGTTGTGAGTGCCACACCAGCGCCATCACGGCGAAGGCCGACGACCGGCGTGCCGAGATGAACGCGCTCACGGTAGGGCGCGACTAGCGGGTCGATATAGCTGCGGGAGCCGCCCTCGATGGTGCGCCATTGCGGACGATCGCTCAGCGACAGCAGGCCATGGTGATGAAAGAAGCGGACGAAGAACCGCGCCGGGAAATCGTTCATGACGGCTTCGCTGGCGGACCAGATCGCCCCGCCCATGGGTAGCAGATAGCGACGATGGAAATCCTCGCCGTAGCCGCCGCTGGCCAGGTAATCGCCCAGCGACAGTGAGGCCGGCAGGGCATCGGATCGATGATCGCGGATGGCGCGGCGGTTGAAACGCATGATGTCGTTGAGCAGGCGATAGAAGCGCGGGCGCAACAGGTTGCTACGCTGGGCAAACAGACTGGCTAGCGTATGGCCGTTGTACTCGAAGTCGCGGCCGGTCTCGTGAACCGAAAAGCTCATCTCGGTCGCCTGGCCCGTTATCCCCAGCGACGCCATCAGCGCCTCAAAGTGCGGATAGGTACGATCGTTGTAGACGATGAAGCCGGTGTCGATCGCGAGCTGCTCGGTTCCGGTGTCGACATCGATGGTTGCCGTATGACCACCCAGGCGTGAGTCGGCCTCGAACAGGGACACCGTGTGTCGACGAGACAGCATGTGCGCTGCGGTCATCCCGGCGATGCCGCCGCCGATCACCGCGATTCGCTGAGCCGGCGGTGTCATGACGAGGCTCCGGCGCGATCCCGGTTGGCGATGCGCAGTCCGAGGCGCCGGCGCAGGGCTGGCGGCAGAATGCCCAGCGCCTTGACCAGAAAGGTAAACCGGCGCGGGAAATGGATGTCGAGTCGGCGCCGCTCGAGGCCATCGATGATGTAGTTGGCGGCTTGATCGGCGTCGATCTGCATCGGCATCGCGAAATCGTTGCGCGCCGTCAGCGGGGTCTTGACGAAGCCCGGATGGATCACGCTGACATCGATCGACTCGGCGGCGAGATCGAGCCGCAGCGATTCCAGGAAATGCGAGATGGCGGCCTTGGAGGCTCCGTACGCCTCCGCTCGCGGCAACGGCAGGTAGGCGGCTGCGCTCGAGACCCCCGCCAGCAGCGGGCGATGCTCTCGGTCCCTGGACTGGCGCAGCAGGGGCAGTGCCGCCTCGATGGCGTGGAGCGTACCCCGGAAGTTGGTCGAAAACACCCGCTCGACCAGATCGACATCGAAGTGATCGATATCCAGGTACTCGCAGGTGCCGGCGTTGAGCAGCGCGATATCGAGACCGCCGAAAGCGTTGTCGATGGCGTTGCCGGCGCGGCGGGTGGCATCGCGATCGGTAAGATCGGCCGGTACGACCAGCGCATTGTCATGACCGGCCGCCAGCGCCTGCAAGGCCTCCTCTCGGCGCGCCGTCAGGGCGACCTGGTGTCCGTCGGCCAGCAGACGCTTGGCCAGTGCTTCGCCGATACCCGATGTCGCTCCCGTCAGCCAGATACGCCGCGATCCCGATAGACTCGCCATGATTGATCCTCTTCCCTTGGAAAACGCGACGACGCTGCCGACGGCCGGTCTCGATGGTCGAAAGGGACGACTACAGGCGCTTCTTGACGCCCCGGATCATCCAGCCCAACAGCGGTACCCGTTCATACAGCATGGCGCCGACATCGAAGTAGTCACGGTGACGGCAGACACGATGACCTCGCCACTGCAGCCGGGAACACCCGGCCACGTTGACGGTACGGCCGCCATCCAACCTTGGATGCGTCAGGTGCATGGTCCAGGTCAGAAAGCTGGTATTGCCGACCGTCTGACGGTCATGAAAATCGAAATGGCAGTGCTGTACGCCATCCATCAGTTCGGCGTAGTAGCTCATGACGCGATCGCGGCCGACGTGATGGTGTAGAGGGTCGGTGAAGTCCACGTCGTCGCTGTAGCACTCGGCCAGTGCCGGCAGTTCGCTCGTCGTCAACGGCTGAAACCGGGCACAGAAATGCGTGACCGAATCGATGCTGGGAACTTCGGCTGTCATCGCGGTAGCCTCCCGGGTCATGGGCAAGGATTAAGGATGGAACCCCAGGCAGGCGCCGCAGCCAGGCGTGGCACCGCGACCAGGCGCTCGCGGCACGGCCAGTGCGGTCAGCAGGCGCGGGGCAGGTCAGCCCAGGCTCTTGAATGCCTCCAGGGCACGCTCCCTGGCACGGCGATGATCGACGATCGCCTGGGGATAGCCGGTCTGTCGGCGCTGATCCGGGCTGGGCTGATGTCGGGACTTGACCGGGAGTTCGGCCAGTTCCGGCAGCCAGCGAGTGATGAATTCGGCGTCCGGATCGAAGCGGCGGGACTGGGTGGTCGGGTTGAAGATCCGGAAATAGGGGGCTGCGTCGGTACCGGTCGACGCCGCCCACTGCCAGCCGCCGTTGTTCGAGGCGAAGTCTCCGTCGACCAGATGCTGCATGAAAAAGGCCTCGCCACGACGCCAGTCGAGCAGCAGGTGCTTGCTCAGGAACATGGCGGTGACCATGCGCAGCCGGTTGTGCATCCAGCCGGTGGCGACCAGCTGGCGCATGGCGGCGTCGACCAGCGGAAAACCGGTGCGGCCTTGGCACCAGGCGTCGAACTCCTTGTCGCTGTAGCGCCAGCTCAACTTGTCGGTCTCGGGTTTGAACGGCCGGTAACGACAGACGCGGGGAAAGCCCACGGCGATATGCTGATAGAACTCGCGCCATACCAGCTCGTTGGTCCAGCTCGTGAGCCCTGCATCGCCATCGCCGAGATGACCGCCGTTGTTCGCCATGACCGCTTGCAGGCACTGGCGATACGAGATCATGCCGGCCGAGAGATAGGCCGACAGTTCGCTGGTACCGGCGAGGGCGGGGAAGTCGCGGTCGTTATCGTATCGACGCGCCCGCTGCTGCAGAAATCGCGCCAGCCGATCGGCGGCGGCCTCCTGGCCAACCGGCCAGCTTGGACCGTCGTCCGATGAAGACTCGGTTTTTCGAGAGGACCCGGTGTTTCGAGAGGGCTCGGTCGGAACGATCTCGGAGCGATCCTGATTAGGTAGGTCAGGAATATTGTCGCCGGAGATGTCCGGCCTGGTCTGACGGGAAGGCGTTTCACGCAGCGCCAGCTGTTCGCCGCCGACGCGCTGGTGCCAGGCTTTGGCAAAGGGCGTGAAAACCTTGTAGTAGTCGTCCTGTCCGGTGAGCAGCTCGCCGGGCTCGAATGCGATGTGATCGGTATAGTCGAACACTGCGAGGTTCGCTCGGGCGAACTCCGCCGCGACCTTTTCGTCGCGAGAGCGTTCGTCCAGCGGATATTCGCGGTTGAAGTGCAGCGCCTGCGCGTCGACATCGCGGGCCGCTTTCAGCAGCGCCTTCGGCGCGGCCTCGAAGTCGCCGATGTCACGGTAGAGCAGCGGAATGCCGAGCTCGGCCAACTCCCCCTGTAGCGCCACGACGCCGCGATGCAGAAACGAGATCTTGTTGGCGCCGTGACCATGACCACGCCACTGGCTTCGACAGGCAAGGAAAATGCCGATCACCGGTCCTTTTTCGGCCGCCGCGCTCAGCGCGGAGTGATCGAGCGTCCTGAGGTCGTTGCGAAACCACACGAGTTGAGTGGATGACGCCGGGTGCTTGGCTGCCATGGAAACGTCCCTGTTGCCGATGAGTAAACGACGCGTCCCTGCGTCAAAGTCGGTGTGCCCGTTCCGCGGCTAGTCGCGACCCTCATTCTCGACTCGCGCCGGGAAAACCCGTGCTGCGAGGCCTCGGGGTCGGCGCCATCACCTCATGGGGGCAACGGGATTGGCCGCCGCGTCGATAACCGAACGCATTCGGCTCAGAGCCTGGCCCATGTCCTCGCCCAGGATGGCGACCGGGGTGTTCTCGAAATCGGTGGCGCGGATGCGAGCCACGGGCCCCACCAGACAGACCGGCACTTCGCTCTGCTCCGCCAGTCGCGGAAGCTGTCGACGGATCACGTCGCTGCGCTCGGCATGGCTACTGGCAAGCAGCAGCGCCTTGATTCCCAGGCGTTCGGTAGCCAGTGGCAACTCGCTCAACGGCATGTCGCCATCGATCAGTTGAACCCGATAGCCCGCCGCCGAGGCCGCCAGACCCATCAGCATGGCCCAGAAGCCGCTGCTGTCGTCGGGGAGCCGGGCAACCAGGATCTCGCCGGCGTTGCTGACCTGATTGGTGTGATAGACCCGCGTGCCGATCCGGGTGCGCAGAAATGACTCCAGCACTCGCCGTTGCAGCGTGGCGCCGAACTGATCGCCCCAACGCTCCTCGAGCTGCGAGACAACGGGTTGCCACAGTTCCGCAATGCACAGGCTGACCGGGTAGAGCGACAGACTCTGATTGAACAGGACTTCCAAGCGGCCGGTGTCGAGCGACTCGACCGCCTGGATCAGATGCTGGCGTTGACTGGCCCAGTCCCCCATCTGCGGGGCGGGCGTCTCGACCGCTTCCGGCTGTTCGATCAGTTCGCGGACCTGACTGACCGGTACGCCGCGATTGAGCCATTGCAGAATGCGCTCGACACGTTCGATGTCGTCGCGGCCATAGAGGCGGTGACCCTTGGGCGTGCGCTGGGGCCGGATGAGGCCGTAGCGGCGCTCCCAGGCACGAAGTGTGACGGAATTGACGCCAGTGAGTCGCGATACTTCACGAATCGGGTAGAGCGGCGCGGCACTGGAATCCATAGCCGTGTTAGTCATGCAAGTCCTCCTGCGAGGTCTCTGCGTGCGCCGTCTCGTCGAATGGGATGGTCATATCATTGCTGCGAGTCATTGTCATGAGTTTCGAAATTGTCAGCAGTGGCTGGCGGCGATCGATTGCCCGAGCCTGTCCCGAAGTCCTATCGGCGTTGCTTGCGCATCGCAGCGTATGATCCAGGGACTCAAGTCATGGGCTCAAGGGCGACCGAGTCGATAGCACTCGATCCCGAAACAATGACTTCGACGAGTCGTGACGAGACGATGACGACTGTCTCGATGAGTTCAGAATGGGGCAATATATTGTACGGTTCAAGCAATCTGTACAATTTTTATATCCCGTGCCGGTCACGGTCGTTCATGCTGTGGGTCAGGTTCGGCGATGTCGACCAGCCGCGAAGAGCCGCGGAGGTACCTCGATTCGGGTGATGCCGTGGGCCGCTCGCGGGCGTTACTGGCCAGCAGGATCGTGGCATGCTGCTTCCTGCAGAGGTAACCGGACCTGCCATGACCGAGGGCGCGCCCAGGACGTGGAGAGCCTGGGCCGCGAAAGGTTCGACCGGCGACTATGCTGCGATAGGCCGTTGCAGAGATAAATTGTACAACACGAGTATAACGGAGGGTATCGATCATGCGTCTATTGATCACGGGCGGTACGGGATTCGTGGGGCGGCGGCTGGTCGAGCGCGCGTTGGTCGCGGGCCACGAGGTGATGGTGGTCTCCCGGGATCCGGAGCGGGCAGCCCAGAAGCTGCCTCACAACGTCCGCATCGGTGACGACGCCACGGACTTCGCCGACGCGTTGCCGGAGGCCATCGTCAATCTGGCTGGCGAACCGATCGCCGACCGGCGCTGGAGCGATCCCCAGAAGACCCGGCTGGTCGAGTCACGCCGTCATGCAACCCGAGACGTGGTCGCGTTGTGCGAACAGCTGGCGCAGCGCGATCAGGCGCCACGCGTACTGGTCTCCGGTTCGGCCATGGGCTATTACGGCGATCAGGGGGATCACGATGTCACCGAGCAGACGCCGCCCCACGACGAGTTCGCCCACCGGCTGTGTCAGGCCTGGGAGCGGGAAGCGCTCAAGGCCGAGGCGTTCGGCGTGCGCGTCGCCTGCCTGCGAACCGGACTGGTGCTGGACGCGGGTGGTGGCACCCTGGCCAAGATGATGCCGGCGTTCAAGCTGGGGGTGGGCGGCCGCCTGGGAGATGGACATCAGTACATGCCGTGGATTCACCGCGAGGATCTGGTCGGCGCGATCGAATTCCTGCTCGAGGAAGAGAGCCTGAGCGGCGCGTTCAATGGGTCGGCGCCGCAGCCCGTGACCAACGCCGAATTCACGCAGGCGATGGGCCGCCATCTGCATCGTCCGACGCCGTTTCGTGTGCCCGCACCGCTGCTGAAGCTCGGTCTGGGGGAGATGTCCCGCCTGCTGTTGACCGGGGCCTGCATGCGCCCCGAGCGGTTACAGCAAGCCGGCTTTACCTTTCGCTATCCCACGTTGGACGCGGCGCTGGCGGCGATCGTCTCGCGCTGACGCCCGCCGTCTCTCTAGCGGGCGTCCTTGTCGACGGTCACGATCACCCGTACCGCATCGAGTCGCAGCGCGGCGCCTTCGATGGCGATGTCCAGAGCATGGCGCTCATCGCTCAGCGCCTGCAGCTCGTCATCGCGAATCGCGCCATTGTGGCGGGCCAGCGCCTTGAGCCGGGAGTGTTCGAGATCGAGCGTCTCGCGCATCTGCTGCTGGGCGCGCTCGATCAGCGTCGGCAGCTCGCGCTGGGCTTCCTGCTCGCCCTGCTTGAGCAGCTCCCGCAGCTGATCGTGGCGGGACTTGAGCAGCTCCCGCGAAACGCCTTTCTTGACCCGCTGAAGGTTGCGTGACAGGCCGCTGAAGGTGACCTTGTCGGACAGATTGGCCCCGCTCTCGTCGAGCAGCACCCGCACCCCGGTATCCGGCAGGAAGCGACCCAGCTGCAGGCGTTTCGGCGCCGGGCAGTGGGTCCGGAAAATCAGCTCCAGCATCAGGCGGCCGCCGGGGATGCTCGGGTGCTTGAGCAGGGCGAGTGCCGTGTTGCCCAGGCTCGAGTCCAGCACCCGTTCCATCACCGTGGTGATCAGCGGATGCTCCCACGACAGGCGCTGGATATCGTCCCGGGCCAGGGCTCGGGTGCGCGAGTAGGTCACGGTGTACCCTTCGTCACCCTGGGCCAGCCCCGGCAGGCTGTCGATCATGTGTGCGCCGGGCGACAGGTGGATCTGGCCGTTGCCCAGCTCGCGGCTATCGACCCCGAACACATCCAGCGCCTGATCGACGTAGCGGGGCAGGGCGCTGTCGTTGTCCTGCTCCACGATTGCGCTGATCACCGCGTCGGCCCGCTCGGGGCGGCAGGCGTTCCACTCCAGCAGGCGATTTCGGCCCGCTTCGCGTTCGGCCAGACGGGCATCGTTGAAGGTGCGAGTCTCGCTGATGAGCGTGTCGAGGCTGCCGTTTGCCGTGGCACCATCGTCGTCCAGGCTCTCCCGCAGGGCGTCGCCGAAGGCCGCCAGCACGTCACCCCCTGCCGCGTGCGGCGCCTCGAATGCCGCAAGACCTTTGTGATACCAACGCAGCAGCGTCGCGCCGGGACTCTTCTCGATCACCGGCACGTGAATATCGATCGGATGCAGCTGACCGATCCGGTCGAGGCGTCCGATACGCTGTTCGAGCAGATCGGGGTGCCACGGCAGATCGAACATCACCAGATGGTGGCAGAACTGGAAGTTGCGCCCCTCGGAGCCGATCTCGGAGCAGATCAGTACCTGGCAACCGCCGTCGTCGTCGGCGAACGCGGCGGCGGCGCGATCCCGTTCGACCAGACTCATCTCTTCATGGAAGACCGGAGCCTGGAGGCCGGCACGCACGCGTAGCGCCTCGGCCAGATCCACGGCGGTCTGACGCCAGTGGGCGATCACCAGCGTTTTCTGCTGGCTGCCGAGAGTCTCGAGCTGGCCGATCAGCCAGTCGACGCGCGGGTCGAATCGCCACCACGGCGTGTCATGCTGGATAGCGGCATCGTGCAGGGCACGGTAGGCCGCCTCGGGATAGAGTCGGGCGTCGTGGGTGCTCAGTTCGGCGGCGGTCAGCCGAGCGGCGAAGTGGTCGTTTCCTTCGCGCAGCTCCGCGAACTGGTCGCGATAGGCCGCCGGCATCGCCAGCGTGGTGGTATGCAGATGACGTTCGGGAAAGCCGCCGACATGGCGCCGGCTGTTGCGGAACATGACCCGGCCGGTGCCGTGACGATCCAGCAGCTGTTCGCGCAGCTGGCGGCGTACGCTATCGCGCTGCGCGGCGTCGCTTTCCGGATCCAGCAGGGTGTCGAGCAGCGCCAGGCTGTCGCTGTCGTCGATAAGCGCGGCGAGACGCTGGCGATCGGCATCCTCGCCGGGCAGCCGCTCCAGCGCTTCGACCGCTTCGGCGACCGCGGTATAGCCATTTTCTTCCTCGCGGAAGCGTTCGAGGTCGTGATAGCGATCGGGGTCGAGCAGGCGCAGCCGGGCGAAGTGGCTCTCCAGCCCCATCTGTTCTGGGGTCGCCGTCAACAGCAGCAGCCCCGCGATTCGACGCGACAGCCGCTCGATGCAGGCGTAGCCGGGGCCTTCCGCCTGCGGCGTCCAGTCGAGATGATGCGCCTCGTCGACGATCAGCAGGTCCCACTGGCAGCTTTCCGCCTGACGCTGGCGCTGCGGATTGGCGAACAGCCACTGCTGGCTGGCCAGGATGCACTGGCCCGTCTCGAAAGGGTTCTCCTCGTCGAAAGATTCGCTCTGGGCCTCGTCCAGCAGCGTGACCGACAGCGAGAAGCGGCGCAGCAGCTCGATCAGCCATTGGTGTGTCAGGCTGGCGGGGACCAGAATCAGCGCTCGGCTGGCACGTCCGGTCAGCAGCAGGCGATGCAGGATCAGCCCGGCTTCGATGGTCTTGCCCAGGCCGACCTCGTCGGCCAGCAGCACGCGCGGGGCATGGCGTCGGGAGACTTCGTCGGCAATGTAGAGCTGGTGAGGGATCAGGTCGATGCGCGGCCCTGCCAGCCCCAGCGCGGGGCTGCGTGCAATGCGCTGATGGTGGTGCAGCGAGCGATAGCGCAGTTCGAACCAGTCGTTGCGATCGACCTGGCCGGTCAGCAGGCGATCCTGAGCCTGATGAAAGCGCATGCTGTCGGAGAGCTTGGCCTCGTTGAGCGAGACCGGCTCGCCGGCATCGGTATGGCCGTGATAGATCACGCAGCCGTCGCGCTCCTCGACTCGCTCGACGGTCAACTGATCACCGTCGGCGGTATCGATACGATCACCGGGGCCGAAGACCACGCGGGTCAGCGGGGACTGGCGGGCGCTGTAGGTACGGGTTTCCTGGCTGGCGCTGAACAGCACGGTGACGCTGCGCGTATCGGCGGTGAGAATGGTGCCAAGCCCGAGCTCGGTTTCGCCGTCGCTGATCCATCGCTGGCCGGGAGAGAATTCGCTCATGATGCCTCGGTGGTGTGTACGCTGCGGGAACGGATCGAATGGGCGAGGCATTCTAGCGTAAACCGCGTGCCGCCTTAAGCGTTGAACGGTTCAGCGTGCTGTGGGATGGGCGTTACACTGCGCCGACGAGCCGCTGGACGAACCTCTGGGGTAGACTCGTTGCAGGCGTCGCGGATGGGGGCGCGGTAGTCGAAACACGT
Source organism: Salinicola sp. MH3R3-1 (assembly GCF_001937155.1). Taxonomy (NCBI): domain Bacteria; kingdom Pseudomonadati; phylum Pseudomonadota; class Gammaproteobacteria; order Oceanospirillales; family Halomonadaceae; genus Salinicola; species Salinicola sp. MH3R3-1. The sequence continues at coordinate 12,920 of NZ_MSDP01000006.1, forward strand.
CACGAGGAGAGATTATGGCGGGGGCAGCGCCGAGAGACGGTCTGCGTCGAATCGCGATCGGCAGTCAGGCGGTGGGGTTCATCCTGATCATTACGCTGGAGACGGTGATGGGCGACGATGCCAGGCCATGGCAGGGCGTGACGCTCGCTGCCATGCTGGCCACGGCCGCTTGCCTGGCGCTGATGCGACGCTATCGACGCAACAGAAAACGCCGCCAGCGCGAGGCGCATGACGACGTTTGAGGCACGCCGGTCGGCAATCGTGACGGAGCCGGCCGGCGATGATGCTAGAGCGGTCGACCTTTACATCGGCGGAATGGTGCCGTCACGACCCACGATCACTGCCTTGGCCTGAATCGGATCCTGATCGATGTCGCCGGCAACGAATACCGCGGCGCCTTTCTCGAGATCGTCCTTCGACCCTTTGCTGACCTTCACGGTGGGCACGTCGCTGGGTACGCGGATCTGCTTGCTGCCATCGCCGTAGTCGACGGTCAGCGTCATCATGCCGTCCTCGTCGGCGGCGTTGTCCACGGTGCCGTTGGTCATGGTCGAACCGCTGGAGGCGCCGCCCATCTTGCCGCCGGTATCGCCGCTCTTGGCGTCGCTGGCATCGGTGGCGCTGACGGTGCCGTTGGTCATGGTCGAACCACTACCGCTACCGCCGAGTTTTTCGCCCCCTGAGCCGCCCTGGGTGGCGCCGCGCGGCATGTCCCACGGATAATCGCCCTCTCCGGTCCCCTTCATGGAGTCCGGGAAGATCACCATTTCCAGCGCCTTGGCGGGTTGCCCATCTTCGCCGGGCATGTTGGCCGTACCGATGAATGTGCCTTTCTCGATCTCGTCGAGGCTACTCTCGCTGACGGCGGCGAGCCGGGTGTTGTCGCCGATCGTCACTCGATGGCTGCTGCCGTCGGTGGTCGATTCGACCGTGAAGCCGTCGTCGCTGACTTCGGTGATGGTGCCGCGCAGGTTCTTGGGCATGTCCTGAGCTGCCAGGGCGCTGGTCGCGAGGCAGCCGATGGTGAGGCCGAGCAGCGCCTGACGAAGCGTACGGATGGCGTGTTGTGTGACTGGCATGAAGGTTACTCCTGATGAGTGCGAGGGGCTGATACCCAACTTAAGTTTTCTGAGAGCCCCGACCATTTGAGTTCAGTTCATCGTGACGGATTGTCAAGCGTAGTGATGGTGCCAGTGGCAGCCGCCGGCTATATCCCGGCATACCAGGTGTAGCCGCGATCTTCCCAGTAACCGCCTTTACCGCCGGCGATATCGTCGAAATCGGTGACCAGCGTGATGGCGGAGAGATATTTCGCCATCTTGTAGCCCAGCTGGCGCTCGGCGCGAAGCCGCAGCGGCGCGCCGTTGGCGATCGGCAGTGGCGCATCGTTGAGCGAGTAGGCGAGGATCGTCTGCGGATGACGCGCTTCGCTCAGATCCAGACTCTCGTAGTAGTAGTCTTCGCCGCCCAGCTGATCCATGCAGTGGAACACCACATAGCGCGCCTCGGGTTTCACGCCCGCCCGCTCGAGCAGGTCGGCCAGCACCGGACCGCGCCACTGGCCGATGGCACTCCAGCCTTCGACGCAGTCATGGCGGGTGATCTGGGTTCTGGCCGGCATCGCCTGCAGCTCGGCGAGCGACAATGACAGGGGCTCATCGACCAGTCCGCCGATCTCCAGGCGCCAGTCACGAAACTGGCCGGCGGCAAGCTGGCGATAGCGAGAGGCCTGCGGGTCGGTGGAGCCGTTGGGGCGGAAAGTCTTGTCGATCATCGATGGCGGATATTCCGGCGCCAGACCTCGTTCGCCGGCCAGGAAGCGCTGAGCGCGCAGATTGAGACGTTCGGCCAGATCCAGCGTTTTCACGACCTGATCGTTCCGGGACAGCCGGTCGCAACCGGCCAATCCCAGCGTTGCGACGCCAAGCGCCGCGCGTTGCAGGAAGAGTCTGCGGCCAGCGGCATCATGGCGTTTCATGCTGGGTGCTCCCTTGGCTTTCGGCAGGCGTCACGTCGCGTCTACCGCCGGTCAGCATGTCGCGCACCTGCCGTAACGGCCCGCTCAGCAACACCATCAGAAGATGAACGATCACGAACAGCACCAGCGAACCGGCGACGATGAAGTGAATCGAGCGCGCACTCTGGCGACCGCCGAACAGATCGAGTAGCCACGGCGCCGCCGCGTTGAAGGTGGGCGACATGCACAGGCCGGTCAGAATCATGACGGGCAATGCTACGAATAGCACGCCCAGATAGCTGAGCTTCTGCAAGCCGTTGTAGCCGCCATGACCGGTGTGAAAGCGCAGCCGTAGATGATCGAGAATGTCGCGACCCAGGCCGCGCCATTGGGATGCGGGTAGCCACAGATCGCGTTTCAGATGACCGCTGAACAGCGCATACAGCGCGAACAGTGCGCCGGCGCCGGCAAACAGCCAGGCAAAGAAAAAATGCCAGAGTCGCCCCATGGTCAGAAACTGATAGCTCGGCAAGGTGATCCAGCCGGGGAACCCGCGCACGCTGGCGTTATCGTCGCTGCCGGAGTAGCCCAGGATGCCGGTGGTATCGAAAACCCAGGGCCCCAGCGCGGTCTGGCCCTTTATGTCGCCCTCGGCGCCGCGAATGGCGTACATCTCCAGCCACGGATCGTCAAAATTCGAAGCGCTACCCCAGTAGAGTGCCGGGTGTGCGTTGAAGATCTGCAAGCCGCTCATCAGCAGCACGATCAGGCACCAGAGATTGACCCAGTGCCAGAGACGCACGGGAAGTCGATGGCGACGTTCGCGGCGCGGCCTGATCCGTGCAGTGGAGTTGGTCATGAGCCCGTGTCCTTGGCGGCAGTGGCGGTGGAACCTGCCAGTCATTGTGGCATTGATGCGCCGCCTCGATGGCGCGGCCCGTAGACTTGTACGTCGATAATCCGGTACTGGATGCCGGCGTTGTCTCGAGGCGGGGGATCGCCGATCTTTTCGCCGTCTTTTCGCCGTCTTTATTGGGATTCGAGTACCGCCGAGCACTGGTCGAGCGTCTTGTCCAGTGCGGGCGGGCGGCTGGCTTCACTATCGCCGGGGTCATGTTCGCGCTTCATTTCGCGCACCTCTGCGGCGGTGAAGCGAGCCTGCAGAGCGGTAGTGACGCATTCGCAGTAGCGTTCGACCTTAGGGCCTTCGATTCCGCTGGCGGCCATGTTGGCGTGACATTGGGCCTGAGTCGATTCGACGGCTTCCGCCGACCACGGTGGCGGCGCCTCGTCATCCTGGGCGCCGGCCCGTACGGTGCCGAGGATTAACAGGAGTATGGCGCAGAGCGCGACGGTGACTGCGGCAGTGGGCGAGCGAGACCATCTCGACATGGCTTTTCTCCTGAGGGGCGGGCCCGCGGCGGGCGTTCCGGCAGTCGCTCGCCCGCGGCTGCCGGATCCATAGCGGCGCTGCTGGCTTCAAAGGCACTGCTCTGCTTCGGCGCACTATTTCTTTCGATTCCAAGCACTACCTCTTTCGATTCCAGGCAGCATCTCTTTCAATTCTAGAAAGTACGCCGGTGATTGCCATCAGTCTTAAGTGGGACTCAGGCTCGCGCCGAGCGCATCGAGCCGTGTTCGAGCATAAAAAAACGCCCGCCAGGCAGAGCCTGAACGGACGTTTTTCAATGCGGTGGTCGGAATAGCAGGATTCGAACCTACGACCTCTGCCTCCCGAAGGCAGCGCTCTACCAAGCTGAGCTATATTCCGATCTGATCGTCGATGCGTAGCCGTTGAGGCCAGCTCGACGGGGGTGAATTATACTCATCAAAGGGCGCGGTGCAAGCCCGATCTCACGCCTTTTAAACGTCGCGCTCCACGGCCACTCGCGTCAGCGTCTCCATGCTCTCGCGGTAGGCGCTTGGTGCCAGAACCTGAAGCTGCGTCCGAGCCTTCTCGGCCATCTCTTCCGCGCGCTGCTGGGTGTACTCGAGCGCGCCGGTTTCCCGCACGATGGCCAGTACGTCATCCAGCCGTTCGAGCCCCCCATCGGTGATCGCCTGGCGAATCAGCGCGGCCTGCTCCGGGGAGCCGTTGCGCATGGCGTGGATTAGCGGCAGCGTCGGCTTGCCTTCGGCCAGATCGTCGCCAACGTTCTTGCCCATGGTTTCGGCATCGCCCTGATAGTCGAGCAGGTCGTCGATCAGCTGGAAGGCGAGGCCCAGGTAGCGGCCGTAAAGCTGTAGCGCCTGCTCCTGTTCGGCGGTGGCGCCAGCGAGAATCGCGCCGCTGTGGGAGGCCGCCTCGAACAGCATCGCGGTCTTGCCCTGGATGGTGTCGAAGTAGTCCGATTCCGAGATGTCGGCGTTGCCGATATTGGTCAGCTGCTGGACTTCGCCTTCGGCGATGACGCAGGTGGCGCCGGAGAGCACCTGCATGACCCGCATCGAACCGACCTCGACCATCATCTGGAACGATCGTGAGTAGAGGAAGTCGCCGACTAGCACCGACGGGGCATTGCCCCAGGTGTCGTTGGCCGTGGCCTTGCCGCGGCGGCGGCTGGATTCGTCGACGACATCGTCATGCAGCAGCGTGGAGGTGTGCATGAACTCGATCAACGTCGCCAGGGCGATGTGTTTGTCGCCGGCGTCGTTGCTGTCTCCGGGATAACCGAGCGCCCGCGCGGCCAGCAGGACCAGCAAAGGACGCAGCCGCTTGCCACCGCTTTCGATGATGTATTGGCCGATGGTCTCGACCAGGGGAATTCGCGACGCCAGTTGATCGAGGATCGTACGATTGACGGCGGCGAAGTCCTCAGCCACCGATGCATGTATGGATGCAGCGTTGGATTGCATGGTCGGCTTGTCAAAGAATCGGATGGGGCTTGAGTAGGGCCGCTCGACGCTGACCATGGGCCGGGACCCGGTGGCCGAGAGAGGCGATGTGAGGGCTATGCTAGGTGGCGCCCACAGGTGCGTCAACCGACGAGAGCCGGGGCGTGCCGAGCCATGCACGCCGCCGCGCCCCGGGGCGGCGGGCGACGGTCGGCAAAGACTTGCCTGGAGCCAGCGTAGTCGTTATAATCCGCCGCCCAACTCGTCATGCTCCCTGTCAGATGGTTGCCGGAAGGGGCACCACTCGCCGCAGGTCGATGAAAGAGCGCTCAGTATCGATGAGTTTGGACCGATGAGCCTTGGCTCGAAAAGCCCGGAGAATGTTATGTACGCTATTATCAAGAGCGGCGGTAAGCAGTACCGCGTGCAGGAAGGTCAGACACTCAAGCTCGAGAAGCTCGAAGTGCCGACCGGCGACACCCTGGAGTTCGACCAGGTGCTGCTGGTTGCCGACGGCGACGACATCTCAGTCGGTGCGCCGCTGCTGAGTGGCGCCAAGGTGGCTGCGGAAATCGTCTCCCACGGTCGTGGTGACAAGGTGCAGATCATCAAGTTCCGTCGCCGGAAGCATCACATGAAGCGTCAGGGCCACCGTCAGTGGTTCACTGAAGTCAAGATCACCGGAATCTCCGCTTAAGCGGAACATTCCCCCAGAGAGAGGGTTTCTCCATGGCTCATAAGAAGGCTGCCGGTAGTACTCGTAACGGTCGCGATTCCGAATCCAAACGCCTTGGTGTCAAGCTGTACGGTGGACAGAAAGCGATCGCCGGCAACATCATCGTTCGCCAGCGTGGCACTCGGTTCCATGCAGGAACCGGCGTCGGTATCGGCAAGGACCATACCCTGTTTGCACTGAATGACGGCGTCATCAAGTTCGAGCAGAAAGGCCCGAAGAACCGCAAGTTCGTGAGCGTAGTCTCCGCCTGAGACGTCACGAACCTTGTATGAAAGCCCCGCTCAGGCGGGGTTTTTTCGTTTTTGCACCAGTACTTTTGCAGCAGTGCTTTTGCAGTAGTGCTTTGCAGCATCCACGCGTGCGGCGCCCGCCGCCGGGAGAGTGACATGCAGTTCGTCGATGAAACCTCGATCACCGTCGAAGCCGGCAGGGGCGGCAACGGTTGTCTCAGCTTCCGGCGTGAGAAGTACGTGCCCAAGGGCGGCCCCGACGGTGGCGACGGCGGCCATGGCGGCAACGTCTACCTGATCGGCGACGAGTCGCTGAACACGCTGATCGACTTCAAGTTTCAGCGCTTCTACAAGGCTGATAGCGGCCAGCAAGGCCAGGGCCGTCAGATGAGCGGCAGGGCCGGCGACGATCTGCACGTCAAGGTGCCGGTAGGGACCACGGTGATCGACGAGGAGACGCTCGAGGTGATCGCCGATGTCACCGCCGAAGGGCAGGTGGTGCTGGTCGCCCAGGGTGGACGCCGCGGGCTGGGCAACATCCACTTCAAATCCTCGACCAACCGTGCGCCCCGTCGGACCACTTCGGGCACCGATGGCGAGCGGCGCAAGCTGCGCCTGGAAATGAAGGTAATGGCCGATGTCGGGCTGCTGGGCATGCCCAATGCGGGCAAGTCGACGCTGATCCGCGCGGTTTCCGCCGCCAAGCCGAAAGTCGCCAACTATCCGTTCACCACGCTGGTGCCCAACCTCGGGGTGGTCAAGCTGGGTACCCACGAGCACTTCGTGATGGCGGACGTACCCGGCCTGATCGAAGGTGCCTCCGACGGCGCCGGCCTCGGCTTGCGCTTTCTCAAGCACCTGACCCGCACGCGACTGCTGCTACACGTCGTCGATGCGGCGCCCTTCGACGAATCCGATCCGGTGGCGGCCGTCGAGGCGATCGCCCAGGAACTGGAGCAGTTCTCGCACACGCTGGCGGAACTGCCGCGGTGGCTGGTGATCAACAAGCTCGACCTGTTGCCTCAGGAGGAGCGCGAGGCGCGCGTCGCGGAGATCGTCTCGCGGCTCGATTGGCAGGGGCCTGTCTTTCAGATTTCGGCCATTTCCAGCGACGGCACCGATGAACTGGTGCAGTCGGCGCATCGCTGGCTGACCGAGCAGCGCCAGCTGGAAAACGAGGACGAAGAGGCCGCCGAACGCGAGCGCGAGATGCGTCGTCGCATGGAAGCCGAGTCGGTGGAGCGGGTGGAAGCGCATCAGACTCGGCTGCGCGTCAAGCGTGGCGAAGTGGCGGAAGAGATCGACGATGACGACGACGATCATGATGTCGAGATCGAATACACGCGCTGACGGCGGCGGGTTGATTGCCGTATCGAACGCGTTGGCAATGTGTTGGGCCGGGAGAATTCATACCCGGCCGGCTCCCGGGCGGAGGCGAGGATGACGGCGGATCGGCAGGTGGGGCGAGCGGTGCTAAAAGGCGCAAAGCGGGTCGTAGTCAAGATCGGTAGCGCCTTGCTGACCAATGACGGTCGCGGGCTCGATGAGTCGGCGATCGGCGGCTGGGTCGATCAGATGGCCGAGTTGCACCGGCGCGGGGTCGAAGTGGTGCTGGTCTCGTCCGGCTCCATCGCCGAGGGCATGGTGCGACTGGGCTGGCACACGCGACCGACCGCCGTACACGAGCTTCAGGCAGCGGCGGCCGTCGGCCAGAGCGGGCTGTCGCAATGCTACGAGACGCACTTTGCCCGCCACGGCCTGCGTAGCGCGCAGGTCCTGCTGACGCACGACGACCTTTCCAACCGCAAGCGCTATCTCAATGCGCGTTCGGCACTGCGGACGCTGGTGCAGCTCGACGTGATTCCGGTGATCAACGAAAACGATACCGTGGTCACCGACGAGATCCGCTTCGGCGACAACGATACGCTCGGCGCGCTGGTCGCCAATCTGCTCGAAGCCGATGCGCTGCTGATTCTGACCGACCAGGAAGGGCTGTTCGACGCCGATCCGCGGCAGAACCCCCAGGCTCGCCTGATCGGCGAAGGTCAGGCCGACGACCCCGTGCTGGATGCCGTGGCCGGCGGCGGCGGGGTGCTGGGTCGCGGCGGCATGGCGACCAAGCTGCGCGCGGCGCGGCTCGCGGCGCGTTCCGGCGCGGTCACGGCGATCGCCAGCGGGCGTCAGCCTCGCGTGCTGGCGCGGCTGCTCGAGGGCGAGTCGCTGGGTACCGTGCTGTCTCCCGATCACGCGCCGCTGGCGGCGCGCAAGCGCTGGCTCGCCGGCCAGCTGCAGGTGCGCGGCACGCTGACGCTGGATGCCGGCGCGATCAACGTGCTGCGATCCCAGGGGTCCAGTCTGCTGCCGGTCGGCGTCAAGCAGGTGCAAGGCGCTTTCCGGCGCGGCGACATGGTGGTCTGCGTGGATGAGCGCGGCACCCGCGTGGCCAAGGGGCTGGTCAACTATTCGAGTGCCGATGCGGTCCAGCTGATCGGGCAGCCGAGCCAGCGCATCGCCGAGATACTGGGCTACATGGAAGCGCCGGAGCTGATCCACCGCGACAACCTGGTCGTGATCTGAGTTCGAATCGATCATAGGCAGAGCGCGAGAGCCCATGGGGAGTTGGCGCTGGTATCGTGCCATGGCCTTGTGATAGACTCCCGCATCCTCTCAGACATGGCCCGTTTAAGACTGCCTGAACCGCAGTCGAAAGTGGCTCCGAAACGTTTCGTTTTCGGGTGTCGCTGAACATTCGGCCGAATCATTCAGGGTTGGCCTGAAGCGGTTTCGAGGCTGGCCTGGGTGATTTAACTTACAGAATTGACTGCCCATATCTCCAAGGAGGCGACGGTGGCGAATACCAAGCAGGCGCGTAAGCGCGCACGTCAGGCGGAAGAGCGCCGCCAGCACAACGCAAGTCAGCGTTCGATGGTGCGGACCTACATCAAGCGCGTGATCAAGGCCATTCAGGCTGGCGATCAGACGCAGGCGAACAGCGAATTCAAGGCCGCTCAGCCGGTCATCGATCGCATCGCCGACAAGGACGCCATGTCCAAGAAGAAGGCTGCGCGCATCAAGAGTCGCTTGAACAAGCGAATCAAGGCGCTGGCTGCCTAAGCCGGACGCGCTTGACGAGAAACCGGCTTCGGCCGGTTTTTTTGTATCTGCTCTTTCTGACGGCTTCTCAATGAGCGACCAGTACGGACCTGCAGACAATCCTCCGGATGATTCGGTAGCCGACGCGATGGCGGCGGATACGGCAACGCCCGTCTCTCGCGGCGGGCTGCTGCGTTCCGGCATGGTCGTCAGCACGATGACGCTGCTGTCACGCGTGCTGGGTCTGGCGAGAGACGTGGTGATCGCGGCGCTGCTGGGGGCCGGTAGCGGCGCCGATGCCTTCTTCGTGGCATTCAAGATTCCCAACTTCATGCGCCGGCTGTTTGCCGAGGGGGCCTTCAATCAGGCCTTCGTGCCGGTGCTGTCGGAGTACGCGACGCAGCGGACGCGGGCCGAGGTCCGCGAGCTGCTCGACGCGGTATCCGGCAGTCTCAGTGTGGTGCTGGCGCTGATCACCGCGCTGGCCATCGCCGCCGCGCCCTGGCTCGCCTGGCTGTTTGCGCCGGGTTTCCAGTCCGATCCGGGCAAGTTGGCGCTGACGACGGAAATGCTGCGGCTGACGTTTCCGTATCTGCTGTTGATCTCGTTGACGGCATTCGCCGGCAGCGTGCTCAACACCTGGGAGCGCTTCGCGATACCGGCGTTCACCCCGGTATTGCTGAACGTCAGCCTGATCGGGGCGGCGCTGTGGCTGACACCCTGGATGCGCGATCCGGCGCTGGGTCTCGCCTGGGGCGTGCTGATTGCCGGCGCGGCGCAGCTGCTTTTCCAGCTGCCGTTCCTGGCCCGCCTGGGCCTGATGCCTCGGCCGCGAGCCCGTTTCAAGCATCCCGGCGTGCGGCGTATTCTGCGTTTGATGACGCCGGCGCTGTTCGGCGTCTCGGTATCGCAGATCAACCTGCTGCTGGATACCGTGCTGGCCTCTTTTCTGGTCTCCGGCAGCGTCTCCTGGCTCTACTATTCCGATCGCCTGGTGGAGTTACCGCTGGGGGTGTTCGGCATCGCCATCGCCACGGTGATCCTGCCGGCGCTCTCCAAGCGTCATGCCGACGAGTCCCGGGACCATTTCGCGCGCATGCTCGACTGGGCGTTGAGAATGGTGCTGTTGATCGGGCTGCCGTCGGCGCTGGCACTGATTCTGCTGGCCGAACCGCTGCTGATCAGTCTGTTCCACTACGGGGCGATGACCGACCACGACGTGGTCATGGCATCCCGCAGCCTTCGGGCCTATGCACTGGGGTTGCTGGCGTTCATGCTGATCAAGGTATTGGCGCCGGGCTACTTCGCGCGGCAGGACACCAAGACGCCGGTCAAGATCGGCATCATCGCGATGTTCGCCAACATGGTCATGAATCTGGTGCTCATCGTGCCGCTGGCCCATGCCGGGCTGGCGCTGGCCACGGCGCTTTCGGCGTTTCTCAACTCCGGACTGCTGGGGCTGGGCCTTCACCGGCAGGGCGTGCTGCGTTTCCAGCCGGGCTGGGGGCGTTACGCGGTGCAGGTCGTGGGCGGCTGCCTGCTGATGGGTGCCGGGCTGTGGTGGTTGTCGCCGGACTGGCACACCTGGGTCACCTGGAGCGCACCGCACCGCGCCGGCATGCTGATGGCCCTGGTAGTCGGCGGCGTCGCTATCTATTTTGGCTGGCTGGCGCTCAGCGGCATTCGGTTGCGGGATTTCCGCCTGCACGGCTGACACGAGCCGAAGCGCCTGAATGGCGGGACGAGCTCTTCGATGGTGGGATGCCCTCGTTGATGGAGGGACGCGCTCCTTGGTGATGGGAAGCGCCCTCTGGTTATAATGACGCCTTTTTATGCAGCAATGCGGTTCGCACTGTAACGGGAACAGACCCTATGGAACTGATCCGAGGCTTGCACAATCTGCCGACTGTCGCCGACGCCGCGCAGCGGCGGACGTTGCCTGGCTGCGTGGCCACCATCGGCAACTTCGACGGCGTGCACCTGGGTCATCGGGCCATCCTGGAGCAGTTGCGCACGCTGTCCCGCGCGGCGGGGTTGCCGGTCACGGTGGTGATCTTCGAACCCCAGCCACGGGAATACTTCGCAGGCGACCAGGCACCGCCGCGATTGACCCGGCTGCGCGACAAGGTTGCGCTGCTCAAGGCCCAGGGAGCCGATCGGATCCTGTGCCTGCCCTTCAACGACGCCTTGCGCAGTCTGACCGCGCGACAGTTCATCGAGCGGGTGTTGATCGAGGGCCTGCAGGTCAAGCATCTGGTCGTCGGTGACGATTTCCGCTTCGGCTGTGATCGCGCCGGAGATTTCACCCTGCTGCAGGCGGTCGGGCGCGAGCAGAATTTCGCCGTCGAGCATACGCGCACCTTCGTTCTCGACGACGAACGTGTTTCGAGTACGCGAGTGCGCACGCTGCTGGCCAGCGGCAACTTCTTTCAGGCCGCGCGCTTGTTGGGCCGCCCCTATGGCTACCAGGGGCGGGTCGTGCGCGATCGTCAGTTGGGGCGCACCATTGGCGTGCCGACCGCCAATATCCCGTTGACCTCGCGGCCCTTGGCCCTGCGTGGCGTGTTCGCCTGCGCCACCCGGTTGCCGGACGGCGAATGGGTCGCGGGTGTGGCCAACATCGGCTGGCGGCCCACGGTCGGTGCCGATCGGCCGATGCTCGAAGTGCACCTGCTGGATCGTGAAATCGACCTCTACGGTCAGTCGCTGACCGTCGTGCCCTGTGCACGACTGCGTGGCGAAACCAAGTTCGACGATTTCAGTGAGCTGGTCGCCCAGATCCATCGCGATCTCGACAGTGCCCGGCACTATTTTCGGCTAGCGCTATCGCCGACGCGCCGGCCGGCCGAATCTCTCGCCTCATCTTTGACCGATGCCGAGACAGACGCGGCCGAGAGCGGGGGGCTGTGTGCCGCGACGATGCCGCAGGCGCGGTTCCCCCTCGCCTCGGCGCCATTGCCGCTGGATACCGCCGCCGCCGAACATCCGGGGCCGACCTCCACCGATGCGCACGAATGACGCGGCCGAACGAGATAGCCGAACGATACAGTCTTGAACGGCCCTGACGGACACAGCCCTGAGTGGGCCAAAACAGCCTTGAGCGGACCCGAAAATCCATGAGCGACTACAAGCACACGTTGAATCTGCCATCGACCGACTTCCCCATGCGCGGCAATCTGCCGGCGCGGGAGCCGGGTCGAATTGCGCAGTGGAACGACATGAATCTTTACGCCAGGCTGCGGGAAACGCGCCAGGGGCGGGAGCGGTTCGTCCTTCACGACGGCCCTCCCTATGCCAACGGCAGCATTCATATCGGTCACGCGGTCAACAAGCTGCTCAAGGACTTCATCGTCCGCTCGAAGAATCTGGCCGGCTTCGATGCTCCCTACGTGCCGGGCTGGGACTGCCATGGTCTGCCGATCGAACACAAGGTCGAGACCACTCACGGCAAGCATCTGCCGGCCGACGAGGCGCGGGCACTGTGTCGTGAATACGCCGCGGCCCAGGTCGAGGTGCAGAAGGAAGGTTTCGTGCGTCTCGGCGTCCAGGGCGACTGGGACAACCCCTACCTGACCATGAACTTCGCCAATGAAGCCGGCGAAATTCGCGCGCTGGCCGAGATGGTCAAGGGCGGCTACGTGTTCAAGGGCCTGAAACCGGTCAACTGGTGCTTTGACTGCGGCTCGGCGCTGGCCGAAGCGGAGGTCGAGTATCAGGACAAGCAGTCCGACGCCATCGATGTCGCCTTTCCCAGCGCCGACGATGCCAAGCTGGCGGCGGCGTTCGGTCTCGACTCGCTGACCAAGCCGGCAGCGGCGGTGATCTGGACCACCACGCCCTGGACCATCCCGGCCAATCAGGCGCTGAACGTTCATCCCGAATTCGTCTATGCGCTGGTCGATACCGGCGATCGCCTGCTGCTGCTGGCCGAAGAGCTGGTCGAGTCGTGCCTCGAACGCTTCGGCCTGCGCGGCGAGACCATTGCCACCGCGCCGGGCGCGAGTCTTGAGCACATCGCCTTCCACCATCCGCTGGCCGGGCTCGATGCCGGCTTCGATCGGCTCTCGCCGGTCTATGTCGCGGATTACGTCGAGCTGGGTGCCGGTACCGGTATCGTTCACTCGGCGCCCGCCTATGGCGAAGACGACTTTTATACCTGCCGCCAGTACGGCATGAGTTTCGACGAGATTCTCAACCCGGTGCAGAGCAACGGCGTCTATGCCGCCGATCTGCCGCTGTTCGGCGGACAGATGATCTGGAAGGCCAATCCGCAGATCGTCGCCAAGCTGGAAGAGGCCGGCGCGCTGCCGGCCCACGAGAAGATCAACCACAGCTACATGCACTGCTGGCGCCACAAGTCACCGGTGATCTATCGCGCCACCGCCCAGTGGTTCGTGGGCATGGATCTCGAGGGCACCGATGGCAAGACGTTGCGCGACAAGGCGCTGGCCGGTGTCGACGCCACCGACTTCATCCCCGCCTGGGGCCAGGCGCGGCTGCACTCGATGATCGCCAATCGCCCGGACTGGTGCATCTCGCGTCAGCGCAACTGGGGCGTGCCGATCCCGTTCTTTCTCGACAAGGCCAGCGGCGAGCTGCATCCGCGCACGGTTGAATTGATGGAAGCCGTTGCCCAGCGCGTCGAGCGCGACGGCATCGACGCCTGGTTCAAGCTCGATCCGAGCGAGCTGCTGGGCGACGAGGCCGACGATTACGACAAGGTCACCGATACGCTCGACGTGTGGTTCGACTCGGGTACCACGCACTGGCACGTGCTGCGCGGCTCCCATGGCTCCGTTTTTCAAGGGCAGGGTCAGGAGCGGGGCCAAGAGCCGGTCGCGGATCTGTATCTGGAAGGCTCGGATCAGCACCGCGGCTGGTTCCACTCGTCGCTGCTGACCGGCTGCGCCATCGATGGCCACCCGCCGTACCGATCGCTGCTGACTCACGGTTTCACCGTCGACGAGAAGGGCCGCAAGATGTCCAAGTCATTGGGCAACGTGGTCGCGCCGCAGCAGGTGATGGACAAGCTGGGCGCCGACATCCTGCGGCTGTGGGTCGCCTCCACCGACTACTCCGGCGAGATGGCCGTCTCCGACGAGATCCTCAAGCGCACCGCTGACGTTTACCGCCGGATTCGCAACACCTCCCGCTTCCTGCTCGGCAACCTGACCGGCTTCGAGCCGAGCCGCGACGCCGTGGCCTTCGATGACATGCTGGCGCTGGATCGCTGGGCGGTGGATCGTGCCGCCGAGCTGCAGGGGCGTATTCAGAAAGCCTACAGCGACTATCGTTTCCGCGATGTCTACCAGCAGGTTCACGACTTTTGCGCGCGGGACATGGGCGGTTTCTACCTCGACATCATCAAGGATCGTCAGTACACCACCCAGCCTGACTCGCTGGCGCGGCGAAGCTGTCAGACCGCGCTGTATCATATCGTCGAGGCGCTCTCGCGCTGGATCGCGCCGATCCTGTCGTTCACCGCCGAGGAGATCTACGAGAACATCCCCGGCGAGCGCGGCGAGAGCGTGCATCTGGAAACCTATTACGACGGGCTGAGCCAGCTGCCTGAAAATGCCGAGATGGGGCGGCAGTTCTGGGAGCAGGTGATCGCGGTCAAGCAGGCGGTCAACAAGCAGCTCGAGGACGCGCGTAACGCCGGCATCATCAAGGGCGCGCTGGATAGCGAAGTCACGCTCTACGTTGACGACTCGTTGAACGCGCTGCTGTCCCGGTTCGAGGACGAGCTGCGCTTCGTGCTGATCACCTCGGAGGCGACGCTCGCGCCGCTGGAGAAAGCGGGCGATGCCAAGGCCACCGAGCTCGAAGGTCTCAAGGTCGCGGTGCGCATGAGTCCGTACGAAAAAGACGAGCGCAGCTGGGAACGTCGTCCTGATGTGGGTGCGAATTCCGAGTACCCCACACTGTCGGCGCGCTCGATCGCCAATCTGCCTGATGGCCCGGGCGAGGTACGCCGCTTTGCCTGATTCCGCGTCTCATCAACCCACTGAGCGGATGCATCGGCCACTACGCTGGCTGTGGCTGTCGCTGGCGGTCATCGTGCTCGACCTCGGGATCAAGGCGCTGGCCTCGGCCCATCTCGACTATGGCCGGCCGCTGGAAGTGCTGCCGATCTTCAATCTGACGCTGCTGCATAACACCGGCGCAGCGTTCAGCTTTCTGGCCGAACATGCGGGCTGGCAGCGCTGGCTGTTCGCGCTGATCGCCATTGGTGCCAGTATCGGTCTGACGGTGTGGCTGTCGAAACTGAAGCGTGGCGAGACGCTCACCGCGATCTCGCTGACGTTGGTCATCGGCGGCGCCATCGGCAACCTCTATGATCGGCTGGTGCACGGCTACGTGGTCGACTATCTGTCGTTCCATTGGGGCGATTGGTACTACCCGGCATTCAATCTGGCCGACACCGCGATCACGCTGGGCGCGGTCGGTCTGGTGTTGCAGTCGCTGTTCGAGTCGCGGCGGCCGAAAGCCTCTCCCGCCGGCCAGGACAAATCTTCTTCGGCTGATTCTTCTTCAGCTGATAAATCTTCTTCGACCCGAGGTGACTCATGAGCGAGAACGGCCACCACGACGATCACGACTACCGCGTCGGCGACGGCATGGAAGTCACCCTGCACTTCACGGTGAAACTCGAGGACGGCGAAGTGGTCGATTCGACCCGTGACAAGCAGCCGGCCACGTTTCAGCTCGGCGACGGCAACCTGCCGCCGGGCTTCGAGGCGCCACTGAAAGGTATGGTCGCCGGCGATACCGGGGCCTACGAGATCACGCCGGAACACGCCTTCGGTCAGCACAACCCGCAGAACGTGCAGCGTCTCTCCCGCGACAGCTTCGAAGAGGCGGTTGAGCCGGGCACGGTGATGTCGTTCGCCGACGCTGCCGGCGGCGAAGTGCCCGGCGTCATCGCCAGCGTCGACGAGCGACATGTCGAGGTCGACTTCAATCATCCGCTGGCAGGGCGTACCCTGACCTTCGAGGTGGAGATTCTGGCAGTGAAGCCGGCGACGACTCACTGAAATCCAGCTTCGTTTTCACCACCAGATTCGAGCGTATTAAGCGAGGTCGCCATGTCAAAGGTTCCCATGCAAATCAAGCTGGCCAATCCCCGCGGTTTCTGTGCCGGCGTCGACCGCGCCATCGACATCGTCAATCGTGCGCTCGACGTCTTCGGACCGCCCATCTACGTCCGCCACGAAGTCGTGCATAACCGCTTCGTGGTCGATTCGCTGCGCGAGCGCGGCGCGGTCTTCGTCGAAGAACTGCATGAAGTGCCTAACGACGTCATCGTGATCTTTTCTGCGCATGGCGTCTCCCGTGCCGTGCAGCTGGAAGCCGAAAATCGCGGTCTCAAGATCTTCGATGCCACCTGCCCGCTGGTGACCAAGGTACACATGGAAGTGCTGCGCTACGCCAAGCGCGGCCAGGAATGTGTTCTGATCGGTCATGCCGGGCATCCGGAGGTCGAGGGAACCATGGGGCGCTACGACGACAGCCACGGCGGCTCGATCTATCTGGTCGAGGACGAAGAGGACGTCGCCAGGCTACCGGTACGCGATCCTTCGCGACTGGCATTCGTTACCCAGACCACGCTATCGATGGACGATACCGCCAAGGTGATCGCTGCGCTGCGCCAGCACTTTCCCCAGATACAGGGGCCGCGCAACGACGATATCTGCTATGCCACCCAGAATCGCCAGGATGCCGTGCGCGAACTGGCGACAGACTCCCAGCTGGTGCTGGTGGTGGGTAGCGTCAACAGCTCCAATTCCAACCGGCTGCGCGAGCTCTCCGAACGCATCGGTACGCCGGCCTACCTGATCGACGACGCCGAACAGATCGAGCCGAGCTGGCTCGACGGTGTCGAGACCATCGGGATCACGGCGGGCGCCAGCGCCCCGGAAGTGCTGGTCAAGGGCGTCATCGACAAACTGCAGGCATTGGGCGCCAGCGTGCCGGAAGAGCTGTCCGGGCGCGCCGAAACCATCACCTTCTCCATGCCGCGCGAACTGCGTGAACGCGTGATTACCAGCGAAGTATGACGACCGCTAAATCTTCTTAGCCTGAAGCCGATATAGGGTAAACGAATGTAACTGGTCGGGTTGTCTCGGCCAGTTCACGAACCTTTATCGGCCGCTCCTACCGCGGCTGCGAACCTGGTGCGGGGTCTCGCGTGTCCGCTGTCCCATCCCGACGTCTGATATCGAAGTCGAGCGAACGTCTGTCGATCCCTTATGCCGGTTTTGGCAGGCATGAGTGCGGTGTCACATTGATCGAATCCCTGATTGCGCTGCTCGTCCTGAGTATTGCGCTGCTGGGCGTGGCCAGTCTGCAACTGTTCACGCAGAAAGAGGAGATCGACGCCCGCTGGCGTTCGATAGCCGTCGCCATGAGCGGCACGCTCATCGAGCAGCTGCGCATCGACCCGGTGGCGGTCGAAAAGCTCGCCATCAACGGCAACGCGCTCAGCGGTTGCGATGCGACCAATCAGTGGCTGTGCAACCTGATCGGAGATTGGCAATCGCAGGCAGAGGAACAGTTGCCCAATGTGGTCACGCAGTTGCAGATCGAAGGGCAGACCGATGACTTGATGATGGCCACCGTGTCGATCGTCTGGCAGCGTGTAGCCAGCGACTCACCCGTGACCGCATGCAGACCGCAGGACGGCACGCTGATCGACGGCGGCGGCTGTATCCGCGTGGAAACGGCGCTATGACGGGCTCGCCGACAATCCGGGCTTTGCCACGCGCTCAAGCGGGTATCAGCTTGATCGAGCTGATGGTCGCCATGGTCATCGGCCTGATGCTGGTACTGATGGTGACCAGCTACCTGATTTCGAGCCGACAGAGCTATCAGACCTCGATGGCTAACGTGGATGTGCAGGATGCCCGCCGCTTCGCGCTCAGTGTCGTTCAGCAGCAGCTGTGGATGACGGGGTACAGCGACAGTTGGGAAGATTTCGATGTCACTTTCCCCGCCTATGACGGCTCGCACAGCGAAGTGCCGAATTTTGCGACGGCGCAACTCGTTGCTTCCACCGAAGACGGTGATGTCTGGGTGCGCTACCGGGCGCCCGAGCTGACGAATCAGCCGTTGACCCACTGCGACGGTACGAACTTCGCGCGTAGTGCGACTGGCGATGACGACTCGATCGCCATGACGCGGCTCTATCTCGACGGCCATACCCTGCGCTGCAAGGTCTACTTCAGTGATGGAGGAGATCCCCACAACTCGCTGCCGCTGCTCAACGACGTCGACGCATTGCAATGGCGCTATCTCGATGACTCGGATCAGTGGCAAGTGCAATCCAGCGTGAAGGACTGGCACTCGATCAAGGCCATTCAGATGCAATTGATCCTGGCGTCGAGCGAATCCACCGGCAGTCGTTTCGAACAGCAGTTCACGTGGGGCGATGCCACCGTCAGCTTCGACGACGGCAAGGCTCGTTCGCTGGTCAGTCTGACGACAGCGTTGCGTAATCTGCCGGAGGCCGCCCAGTGACTCGATCCGGCCCCCCCCGCGGCAATCAACGCGGCGCAGCGCTACTGATAACGCTGATACTGGTTGCGTTGATTTCGCTGCTGGCATTCGGTGCCAGTCAGGCAACGCGAACGCAGCAACAGCTCGCGACCAACGAAGCCGCAAGTCAGATCGCCTTTCAAGGCGCTGAAGCTGGGCTGCGCGCGGCAGAAGATGTCCTCGATAACGCGAATGAATTGGCCTTGTTCTGCAATGCAGGGGGAGCGCTTTACAACATCACGACTCAGGACGATCTGGATAACGATACTCGTTGGCAATCATTGGAAAGTTTGGGGGCTGTCGCCGACTTTACGCTCTATAGCAGTGACAGCGGCGGCTTTGTGCCCGCACCGCGGTACATGATTGGGTGTATCACTCCGGCGCTAGTCGATGACTACCAGGTGGTCGATCCCGCGGTGAAGGGGCAGATAGAGGAGGATCCCGAGCAGCGTTATTTCTTCCGGGTATTCAGTATTGGATTCGGCCCTGGCGGCCGTGCCATTCAGCACCTGGAGGCTCGCTATGTCTATTAAACTGTGGGTGTTTGGAAGCTTGCTCTTGGCGGCAACACACCAGAGCTGGGCGGCCGATGATGTATCGCACTATCCGCCGCTGAGCGCACAAGCCGATTCGGCACCGCGCAGCATGCTGGTGCTTTCCAATGACCACAACTGGTATTCGAAAGCCTATACCGACTGGTCCGATCTGGATGGCGACGGAGTGATCGATTCGACCTATCGAAGCGACTTCGAGTATCACGGCTACTTCGATAGCCGCGGTTGTTACGCCTACGATAGTGGTTTGAACGATGGTGCGTTCAGGAGAGTTGGTGATACTGGAAACGGAAACGCCGAAGATGGCGAGTTCAGCTGCAACGGTAACAATTCCTGGAGCGGCAACCTACTCAATTGGGCAACAATGACGCGTATCGACATCATCCGTAAGGCGCTCTATGGAGGTAAGCGGTACCGCGATGACACCACGCAAACTACGCTACTGGAGCGTGCCTTTCTGCCGATGGATTCCCACAGCTTCAGCAAGATTATCTCTGATAGGAATATCATCAACAAGAACACTCCTTTCAATGGAGTCAGTGCCGTCACTTTTTGCAATACGACTTATCATGCGAAGGAAAACATCTACTCTGGCGCGGTGACAGATCCACCGTTGATCCGTGTCGCCACGGGTGACGAGAATGGCAGCAAAGTAGGATGGCCCAAGTGGGCAAGCACCGAGCAATGGCAGTGCCCTTGGCGAGGTGAGCGTCAGGATTGGAGCGACTTTCCCCTGAAGACGGCCACGAACTCCAAGGAGTATCGGGCGCGAGTCGAAGTCTGCACCAGCGCGGGCGAAAATGGCGACTGCACTTCATATCCAGATTCCGCTTATCCGAAGCCGACGGGACTACTGCACGACTATGCCAAGGATATCGAATTTGGCATGTTTACCGGCTCCTACAAGAATAACAAGCAGGGCGGAGTGCTCAGGGCCAATTTCGAAAGCTTCGGTAGCGAATTCAGCGCATCTTCCGGCGTGTTCGATACCAACTATAGCGGGATCGTCAGTAACCTGGATGCGTTCAAGATCGCCAAATATAGCTATCAGGATGGAAACTACAATTCCAGTTCCGGAGACGACTGCCCTTGGGGACGCGGCTCATTTTCCAATGGTAGCTGTTCCAACTGGGGTAATCCGCTGGGAGAGAGCACGCTCGAGGCGCTGCGCTATATTAGTGGAGAAAGTTCGCCGACCGATATCTTCTCGGTAGGAACGGGTGACGTCGAAACCAGTTATATATCGGGATTGACGTCGCCAGCCTGGAATAACGACCTATCCGACAAATGGTGCGCTGCCCATTCATTATTGCTGGTCAATGCCAGTGAAATCTCTTTTGACAGCGACGATCTTGGTGCGCCCGGTTCGTCTCCTATCTCCGCCGCCCAGATTCGAACTCAGACCAATGCCGTCGGCACTGCCGAGGGAATTTCCGGAGAGTATTTCGTTGGCCAGACCTCGGCTAGCGGCGGTACCAGTAGTGACAAGTTCTGCACCGCCAAGACACTTTCCGGCCTTAGCGATGCGAAAGGGGTGTGTCCCACGGCGCCTGGGCTCGAGGGCAGCTACAGCGTGGCGGGGCTGGCCCGCTTCGCCCACAACGATGCCGTGATCCAGGGCCCGAAGGGAGACGCAGGGCAACCGATCGATACCTATGCGGTACAGCTCGCGTCCAACGTACCTCTGGTGTCGATTCCCATAGGCGGTGGTGAATCCGTGTCACTGATTCCCGCCTGCTCGAATACCACGGCGGGCGGCAAGTGCGCGATCGTCAACTTTCTCGTGGAATCCCAGGCATCCGATGGTTCGAGCGGCAGCTTTCTGATCGACTGGGAAGATTCGGAGTTTGGCGGCGATTACGATTTCGATGCCGAAGTTCGCCTGAGTTACGCGCTGTCGGGTGAGCGCCTGTCGATCACCACCAGCGTGACCCGCGCTGCGGCCTCTCACAAGCTTGGCCTCGGTTACATCCTCAGTGGCACCAGCGGGCGCTACGGTGCCGAAGAAGCCAATAACAACAAGATCGTGGTCCCACAGAGCGATGGCTTCAACGTCCATACGGGGATCAATGGCTACATCAATGATTACCCGGGGTCGCTGTGCCCGGCCGGCGCTCCCTGTGACGGGAGTCCGGCAACGACCGCCACGTACCGTGTCTCGGGCAATACCGGGCAAGAGCTCCAGACGCCGCTGTACTATGCCGCCAAGTACGGCAACGATAGTCGGCGTGAGGATGGCTCCCCCGGGGCTTACTTCGAGGTGAACCGGATCGACGAATTGGCCGAGACGTTGCGCAATCTGCTGGATCAGGTACTCGAAAATACCAATCGGACCGGGGCGGGGGTGACCATCGGCTACGACGGTGACGTCAAGGATTATATCTTTCAAACGCTCTACAACAATCAGTACAGCTGGTCGGGCGATGTCCAGGCGGTAAAACTCAAGGACGATGGCACTGTCTCGAGCGTATGGAGTGCGCGCGATAAATTGCCGTCTGCTTCCAGTCGTCAGATCGTTACCCGAAACCCCTATACGGGCACCGGCATCCCCTTTACCGCCAGCGCTTTCGAAAGTGCCGGCCTGCAAATGACATCGACGCTGCGGAATCTGATCGGTTATCTACGTGGTCAGGCCGAGAACGAACAGCGGTACGGTGGAGATTACCGCGATCGCCTATGGCTCAACGGCCGTGAGAGTGCCAAGCTCGGCGATTTCATCGGCTCCCAGCCCTATCTGGTCGGCGTGCCGAACACCTATTTCGTGCCCGATGAAGGCGACACGTCCTACGCCACGTTCCGAACAACGCATAGGGACCGTACACCCGTGCTTTACGTGGGGGGGAACGACGGGATGCTGCATGGCTTCGATGCCGCAACCGGCGTCGAAAGGCTAGGCTACGTCCCCGGACTGCTACTCGAACAGCTACCCGAGCTGGCTGATCCCGACTACAACCACCGCTATTTCGTCGACGGAAGTCCGACCGTGCTGGATGCCCGTTACGGCGAGAGGGGAGCCGGCGCCTGGGTCTCGCTGCTGGCGAGTGGCTTGGGCTCTGGCGGCAAAGGTCTGTTCGCACTGGACGTCACTGATCCAAATCGCTTCAGTGAGTCGAATGCGTCGTCCCTTTCGCTCTGGGAGTACGGCCCTGATGATGACGCGGCCGTATTTGGCGAAGATGGCCGGCAGCTCGGCTACGTCTACAACCAGCCTAGCGTCGTGCGGATGGAAAACGGGCGTTTCGCCGTGGTGTTCGGCAATGGCTATGCCAACGATGCTGGCAAGGCGAGCCTTTACATCCTGTTCATCGATGGCGGCAAAGGCGGGAGCTGGTCGAGCTCGGATGTCGTGCGTCTCACGCCTGCCGCTACCGATAATAACGGTGACAACGGTATGACGACCGTATCGCTGTTGGACCGCGATGAAGATGGTCGGGTCGATCTCGCGTACGGCGCGGATCTACAGGGCAATATCTGGCGTTTCGATCTCTCCTCCACCGACCCGGCCGGCTGGGATGACGGTATCCATCAGCTTTTCAGTGGGATCCGAGATGGCGAGCATCAGGTGATCACCTCGACGCTGGAAATCGGGGAACACCCAGACGGCGGGCTGATGGTCTTTTTCGGCACAGGTACGCAGGACAATTACGGTCTACCCACCACGCAGGACCGTAAGACGGCTGACAGCTTCTATGCGATCCGTGATTTCGCCGGTCGTACCGCTAGAGATGACACGCTGACACGCGATGATCTGAGTGGACGCGCTCTCCATCAGGCTACGCTCGATGATCAAGACGGCACTTCTGCCGTGGTGCGCTATCTCGATCCCATCGATACCAGCCGCTATCCCGCCAACGGCTGGTATCTGGACTTTTTCGGTACCGAGCGGGTCGTCGACGGCCCCTCGCTTCGTGGCAACCGTATTCTCTTTGCCTCACTGATTCCGGGTTATGGCATCTGTGGCGCCGAGGATGGGGGATATCTCTACGAACTCAATGCCTGGTACGGCTCGGCTTTCTCGAGACCGGTGCTGGACGTCAACGGCGATGGGGAGGTCGATGAGCAGGATGGCTATTATCCGTCGAGTGGCGGCGATGGCATTTACGTTCCGATCGGTGTTGCAACTAACGGGGCGATATTTACCCCCAGAGTCATGCTGGACGATGAGGGCAAGCAGGAGATCAAGGTGAGCGCGGGTACCAATGGCTCCCTCACTCAGATCGCCGAAAAGCCGCTCAACAGCATGAAGCTGGGCCGCGTCACCTGGCGAGTTCTGGAGTAATTGATGACCCATTCGAAGCAGCGCGGTTTTACCCTGATCGAGCTGATGATCGCAGTGGTGATCGTCGGCATTCTCGCCGCTATCGCGATCCCGAGTTATCTCCGTTACGTCGAGCGAGCGCAGGCGCGGGATGCTCAGGCGGCCATGCAGTCGTTGGCACTGGCACTGGAGCGGCGCTACTCGCAGACCTACCGCTATGGCGAAGATGCGGAGTCGATAAAGCCGTCAACGGTCGATCTTTCCCCCAGCCAATCACCGGAAAGTGGCGATGCGAAATACACATTGAAGCTGACGATCAGCGATGGTGGACAGCGCTATCTTGTCAGCGCCGATAGAGTCGCAGGCAGAACCAGCGGAGCGTGTGATGCGATGAGCCTCGATAGCCAGGGCAAGCGTTCACCCGCGCCGGGTACCTGTGATTGAGCCCGGTCTCGACTGGCTCGAGGGAATGCTCGGCGCTAGGTGTTCGGCTCGTCGTCGGGATCACTGTCGGTATCATCCACCGGTTCGGTACGGATGCGCGCGAAGTGCACCACGATCTTGGTCCCGCCTGTCATCAACGCAGGATTGGTCAAAATGAAGGTGCCTGCCTTGCGGTCGCGAGTGAAGCCGAGCGGGGTGTACCCCAAGCCCTGCGAGAAGCTGCCGGGGTCGACGCTGACCTGACTGCCGCTGGGCTGACTGACCACGATCAGTCGCTCATTGTCGTCGAGCGTCTTGTCGCCATTGCTATCGATGAACAACAGCAACGAACGATTCCATTGCCCATTGTCGCTGCAGCTCGCGCCATCCTGAGAGGGGCAGAGCCAGGTCGACTGCCCGCTGCTGGCGGCTTCCTGGCGCGCCCGCCGGAGCAATTGCCAGACCCGTTCCACTTCGCTATCCAGCGTCATGCGCGCATTCAGGTTTGCCAATCCCGGTGCGGCCCAGCTCGCCAGGATGCCCATGACTACCACGCAGATCATCAGCTCGATCAAGGTGAAGCCTCGCTGTCGTTGGCGTCTCGAAGCGCAGCGATCAGTGCCAGTTTGCGAAGCTGAAGAGCAAGAAACCATTGCGGAGCCCGGGTTGTGGACGAATGATAGAATCGTCCTTTTGTCAGGATATCGACAGCATGCAGGATTTCTTGATCGCGGGCGGCGGGGTCATCGGCATGATGACGGCGTTGCAACTGGCCGATGCCGGTCATTCGGTGGCGCTGGTCGAGCGCGGCCAGTGTGGTCGCGAGGCCTCCTGGGCAGGTGGCGGTATCGTCTCGCCGCTCTACCCTTGGCGGTATTCCCAAGCGATCTCGGCGTTGTCCAGCTGGTCCGAGGGCCGCTACCCTGAGCTGGCCGGCCGGCTGCTCGAGGAAACCGGTATCGACCCCGAATATCGTCAGAAAGGCCTGCTCTACCTGCGCGTCGAGGATGTCGATGCCGCGCTCGCCTGGGCGCGAGAGGTCGCTAAACCGCTGGCACGTATCGATGCCGAAACGCTCTATGCCAAGGAGCCCAACGCGGCACCGGGTTTCGACGGTGCGCTGTGGATGCCGACCCTCGGCAGCATTCGCAATCCGCGGTTGGGGCAGGCGCTTAGGGCGCGACTGTTGCAGATGCCGAATGTGAGCCTGCATGAGGATTGCGAAGTCTCGGCGCTGATTCGAGAGGGCGATGCCATTCGCGGTGTCACCACGTCACAGGGTGCGATCCGCGCCGGGCAGACAGTGATCTGTGCCGGCGCCTGGTCGCGAGCGCTGCTGGCGGGTATCGGCGTCGAGCTGGCGGTTCGGCCGGTCAAGGGCCAGATGATTCTGTTCAAGGCCCCACCGGGGCTGGTCGAGCGGGTCGTGCTCAAGGATGGGCGCTACGTGATTCCGCGCGGAGACGGTCGGGTACTGGCGGGGTCGACGCTCGAGGAAGTGGGCTTCGACAAGCAGACGACCGAGGAGGCTTACGCCTCGTTGCACGAAAGCGCACTCTCCATCGTCCCGGCGCTGGCCGAGTGTCCGGTAGAACATCACTGGGCGGGCCTGCGTCCGGGCTCACCGGACGGCATACCGATGATCGGTGCCGTGCCCGGCTTCGAGGGCCTCCATGTCAACGCCGGCCACTATCGCAATGGTCTGGTGCTGGCGCCGGCCGCTACCCGGCTGCTGGTCGGCCAGCTGATCGGCTGCGAGCCGATCGTCGATCCTCGACCCTACCGACCCTTAGGCTGAACCGAGCGGTGCGTTCAGCGCCGTGGGATTTTGCCTCTGCGCATGGCATGCGCGAAAATGGACGACAGCCAACGAGGCGCTCGAGCGCCGCATCTGTCTGGAGACGAGTTTACTCATGCAAGATCTGACCCTGGTGATGGCGCAGCTGGACCCGATGGTGGGGGATATCGCCGGTAACGCCGCCACGGCGATCGAGGCCGTGCGCGAAGCCCGCATCGAACATGGTGCGGACGTGGTCGTGTTCAGCGAGCTGTTCCTGACCGGCTATCCGCCGGAGGATCTGCTGCTGCGCGGCGCGATGGAATCACGCCTGCAGGAAGCGCTGGAGGAGATGGCGCGCAAGATCGACAAGATCGCACCGGAGACACTGGTCATCGTGGGTTATCCCGGCATGCGAGACGGTCAGCGTCGCAATCTGGCGGGCGTACTGCTGGGCGGTCAATGGCGCGGCGAGTACGCCAAGCAGGCCCTACCCAACTATCAGGTCTTCGACGAGGACCGATATTTCGAGTCGGGGGAAGAGCCGCTGGTGATCGAGCATCAGGGCGCGCGACTTGGCATCCTGATCTGCGAGGATCTCTGGGATGGAGCGCCGGTGCGGCAATCGGCCGAAGCCGGGGCGGATATTCTGGTGACGCTGAACGCCTCGCCGTTTCATCTCGACAAGCCTGCCGAGCGCGAACGCCTGTTTGCGGAGCGCGCGCGGGAGGTGGACAAACCGCTGGTCTACGTCAACGCGATCGGCGGCCAGGACGAACTGGTTTTCGACGGGGGATCACTGGTGCTCGATGCGGCAGGCGAAGTCGCCGTGCGTGCGCCGTTCTGGCAGGTCGGACTGATGCCGGTGCGCTTTACCCGTGAGGCGGACGGCTGGACTCCCGCGGCCGGCGAGCGCGAGCCGCTGCTCGATGCCGAGGAAAATCTCTACTGCGCGCTGGTGACGGGGCTGCGCGACTATGTCAACAAGAGCGGTTTCAAGGGCGTGGTGATGGGGCTTTCCGGCGGTATCGACTCGTCGCTGTCGCTGGCCATCGCGGTAGACGCGCTGGGGCCGGAGCGGGTCCATGCGGTGATGATGCCGTATCACTATACCGCCGAGATCTCCCAGGCCGATGCCGCCGAGCAGGCCAAGATGCTCGGCGTCGGGTACGAGGTCATGCCGATTGCGCCGATGGTCGAAGCCTTCACCGCAACGCTGGCCCAGAGCTTCGAGGGATTGGCAGCGGACACCACCGAGGAGAATCTGCAGTCGCGGGTGCGCGGCGTGCTGCTGATGGCGATCTCCAACAAGAAGGGGCTGATGGTCCAGACCACCGGCAACAAGAGCGAGATGGCGGTGGGCTACGCAACGCTCTACGGCGACATGGTCGGGGGCTACAACGCGCTCAAGGATGTCTACAAGACCTGGGTCTATCGGCTGGCCAACTGGCGCAACACTCAGGATCCGGCCATCCCCGAGCGCGTGATCACGCGGCCGCCCTCTGCCGAGCTGGCGCCGGACCAGCAGGATAGCGACTCGCTGCCGGGCTACGACGTGCTGGACGCGATTCTCGAGCGTTATATCGAAGGCGACATGAGCGCCGAGGCAATCATCGAGGCGGGCTTCGAGCGCGACGACGTCTACCAGGTAGTCAAGCTGGTCGATCGCAACGAGTACAAGCGGCGTCAGGCGCCGGTCGGCGTAAGAGTGACTCTGCGCGGCTTCGGCCGCGACCGCCGCTATCCCATCGTCAACGGCTGGCAGCCGGGGAGCTAAAATTTCTTCTGCTTTGGAGCCAACGAAAAGCGCCGCTTGCCTTGTCAGCAAGCGGCGCTTTCGATTGAAGCTCGTAGCTCGTAGCTCGTAGCTCGTAGCTCGTAGCTCGTAGCTCGTAGCTTCAGCCCTTGAGCGTCAGCGGCGGATCGACGTCAACGTGCTTGGGCACGAAGGTATCGCCGTCGAGCTGGCTGTTGTCGGGGTCGTTGTGAATCAACGTCTGCAGCACGGTCTGGGCGCGGTCGCGCATGTTGAGGCCGAGATAGCCTTCGACCATGACGGCCAGCGCGTCGCGGGTTGCCTCGGCCTTCGGGTAGTGCTCAATGACCCAGCGTCCGCGCTCGACGGCCGCGACGTAGGCACCCTTGCGTAGATAGAAGTCGGCCACCTGCAGCTCATGGCGTGCCAGAACGTTGCGCAGATAGATGACGCGCTGACGGGCATCCGGCGCGTAGGCGCTGTCGGGGAAGCGACGCACCAGTTCGCCGAAGTCGACGTAGGCATCCCTGGACGCGCCCAGATCGCGCTTGGAGATATCGATCAGCGCCAGACTCTCGAGGCTGAAGCGCCCTGCCTGATACGCTCCGAGACCGCGCATGTAGTAGGCGTAGTCGACCTGGGGATGATCCGGATGGAGGCGGATGAAACGGCTGGCGGCAGCGCGAGTCTGTTCCCAGTCCTCGACCTCATAGTAGGCGTAGATCAGTTCGAGCTGGGCCTGTTCGGCATAACGTCCGAACGGGAAGCGTGTATCTAGGGCTTCCAGCTGTTTGACGGCAGTCGTGTAACGGCCGGCATCGAGGGAGCTCTGGGCCTGCTGGTAAAGATCCTGTTCCTGCAGGTCGGGGGCAGGCTCGTTGCTGGCGCAGCCAGCGAGCAGGGTGCCTACCACCAACATGGCGGCCAGAGCGGAACATCGCGCAGAAAATCGCATCATCATCCTCGTATCAACCATTCCTTGGCGGCCGTGCTAGAATCCGCCGAATCCGACTCACTATAAAGCAAACCTTTGTGCTGACGAAACGCACTCACGAAACGTGCTGACGAAACGCACCGGCGAAACGGACCCCATTCCCACGTATGGCCGACATCCTAAAGCGTGACGAGCGCATACCCGAGCATCTGGCCGGACGACGTCTCGACCAGACCGCTGCCGAAATGTTCCCCGAATTCTCGCGAGAACGCCTGAAAGGGTGGATTCAACAGGGCGAACTGACGATCAACGGCCAGCCGGCGCGACCCAAGGATAAGGTGATCGGCGGCGAGCGGCTAGCGCTCGATACCCAGCTCCAGGAAGAGACCCGTTGGGAGCCTCAGGCCATCCCGCTGTCGATCGTGTTCGAAGACGACGACGTGATGGTCATCGACAAGCCCGCGGGTCTGGTCGTGCATCCCGCTGCCGGCAACCCCGACGGCACCCTGCTCAATGCGCTGCTGCATCACCATGCGCCGCTGGCGGCGGTGCCGCGTGCCGGTATCGTCCATCGTCTCGACAAGGACACCACCGGGCTGATGATGGTGGCGAAGACCCTGACGGCACAGACCGCACTGGTGACGCAGCTGCAGGCGCGGACGGTATCGCGAGAGTACGATGCCATCGTCGTCGGGGCGATGACGGCCGGCGGCAAGGTGGACGCGCCGATCGGCCGCCACCCCAAGGATCGCCAGCGTCAGGCGGTGACCGAGGCGGGCAAGCCCGCGGTCACGCACTACCGGGTCCAGGAGCGATTTCGCGCACATACTCACGTTCGCTGTCGGCTCGAGACCGGGCGCACGCACCAGATTCGCGTGCATCTGGCCCATGTTCGCTACCCGCTGATCGGCGACCCCGTCTATGGGGGGCGATTGAAAATGCCCGCTGGCAGCAGTGAATCGCTGAAGACGGTGCTGCGAGAATTCCCGCGCCAGGCGTTGCACGCCCACAAACTTCGCTTCCAGCATCCGGTCAGCGGGGCGCCGGTCGAATGCAAGGCGCCCTTGCCGGACGACATGTTCATGCTGCTAGACGAGCTGCGCGAGGATCGGGAGTCGGATCGATGAGTTCTGAAGCCTGTTCGCCGGCCTCGGCAACCGCTCCCGCGTCAACGCGGGATGAGGCGCCGACACTTTTACTGCCCGACTGGCCCGCGGCGAGCACGGTGGGGGCGTTCGTCACCACCCGCGAAACCGGCCCCAGCCGTGGAGATTTCGCCGCCTTCAACCCGGCGGCTCACGTCGGGGACGATCCCGAATCCGTGGTTCGCTGTCGGGACCGGCTGGTTGCCGAGGTCGGCGACGAACGGCCGCTGTTGTGGCTCGACCAGGTACATGGCGCTCGTGTCATGCAGAGCTATCAGGAAAGATATCGGCAGCATCCGCCCCAGGCTGACGCTTCGGTGGCGTTCGACCGCGGCCACGCCTGCGTCATCTTGACCGCTGACTGCCTTCCGGTCTTTTTCTGTGACCGTCAGGGAACGCGTGTGGGGCTGGCTCACGCCGGTTGGCGAGGGCTTGCCGGCGGGGTACTTGAGGCGAACGTGGCGGCGCTGGGCGTCGACCCCGAAGAACTGATGGTATGGATGGGCCCGGCGATTTCCAATGCCCAATTCGAGGTCGGTCCCGAGGTCTTCGAGGCCTTCGTTGCGATGCAGCCCGAAGCCGAAACCGCTTTCGAGCGCAGCCCCTACCGCCTGAATCACTATATGGCGGATATCTATCGCCTCGCCCGGCTACGGCTGGAGCGCATCGGGGTTCTCTCGATCAGCGGCGGGCATTTCTGTACCGCCTGCGACACGCGTTTCTACTCGCATCGTCGCGACGACGGCCGTACGGGGCGAATGGCCAGCGTCATCTGGTTGCGCTGACTCACGTCCTGGTCGTTGTTCTCGGCTGTCTTTTTTGACCTCACCCCATCTCCTCTCACCTCATCTCTCGGCCGCTTGTTCGATGTTGGTCGGGTTTCATGAATCTGATTCGTCTGGGGCGCTCTGCCGCAGCGAATTTTTCATGCGTCATGCTTGAAAAGCTTCAACATACCTCCATTTAAGTGTCAACTAATAAACAACTGAGCCGCCAGGCCATGACCTGCTGCGGTTTCTGGAGGAAGAGATATGCGTATGGATCGCATGACGACCAAGCTGCAAAACGCGTTGGCCGAGGCACAGTCGCTGGCGGTAGGGCGCGGGCACAATCAACTCGATCCGGGCCACCTGCTGATGGCGCTGTTCGAGATGCGCGACAGCGGCATCAAAGGTCTGGTTCAGAAGGCCGGCGGCGACGTCAGCCGCCTGCGTCAGGGGCTGGTCGGCTATCTCGACGGTCTGCCCGAAGTGGGACAGTTCGACGGCAACGTCGGCATGAGCCAGGATCTGGCGCGGCTGTTCAATCTCGCCGACCGTGAGGCGCAGACTCGCGGCGATCAGTACATCGCCATCGAACTGGTGCTGCTCGCCGCGCTGGACATGAAGAACGGGCTGACCAAGGTGCTGACCCAGGCGGGGCTGGATCGCAAGCGTCTCGCCAGTGCGATCGCCGAGCTACGCGGCGGGGCCAACGTCGATGATGCCAACGCCGAGGAGAAGCGCGAGGCGCTGGAGAAGTACACCCTCGATCTGACCGCTCGTGCCGAGGAGGGCAAGCTCGATCCGGTGATCGGCCGCGACGACGAGATTCGCCGCACGATCCAAGTGCTGCAGCGTCGGACCAAGAACAATCCGGTCCTGATCGGCGAACCCGGGGTGGGCAAGACCGCCATCGTCGAGGGGCTGGCGCAGCGGATCATTAACGGCGAAGTGCCGGAAGGTCTCAAGGACAAGCGCGTGCTGTCTCTCGACATGGGCTCGCTGCTGGCCGGCGCCAAATTCCGCGGCGAGTTCGAGGAGCGGCTGAAGTCGGTGCTCAACGAGCTCTCCAAGGAAGAGGGTCGGGTGATCCTGTTCATCGACGAGCTGCACACCATGGTCGGCGCCGGCAAGGGCGACGGCGCGCTGGATGCCGGCAACATGCTCAAGCCGGCCCTGGCTCGGGGCGAGCTGCACTGCGTCGGCGCGACCACGCTCGACGAATATCGTCAGTATATCGAGAAGGACGCCGCGCTGGAGCGCCGCTTCCAGAAGGTACTGGTGGACGAGCCGAGCGAGGAGGACACCATCGCCATCCTGCGTGGCCTCAAGGAGCGTTACGAGGTGCACCACGGTGTCGATATCACCGACTCGGCGATCATCGCCGCGGCCAAGCTGTCGACCCGCTACATCTCCGACCGCCAGCTTCCCGACAAGGCGATCGATCTGATCGACGAAGCGGCCTCGCGCATTCGCATGGAGCTCGACTCCAAGCCGGAAGAGATGGACCGGCTCGATCGGCGTCTGATCCAGCTCAAGATGGAGCGGGAAGCGCTCAAGAAAGAGACCGATGAAGCCTCCCGCAAGCGGCTCGACAATCTCGAGGTCCAGATCGACGAACTCGGGCGCGAATATGCGGATCTCGAGGAAGTCTGGAAGGCCGAAAAGGCCAGCATTCAGGGCGCGGCCCAGTACAAGGCGGAACTCGAACAGGCGCGTATCGATCTCGAGGCGGCCCGCCGGCAGGGCGATCTGGGACGGATGTCCGAACTCCAGTACGGCACCATTCCCAAGCTCGAGCAGCAGATTGCCGAAAGCAGCGACAGCGAAAGTGCGGACACGTCATCGCATCAGCTGCTGCGCTCCAACGTCACCGAGGAGGAGATCGCCGAAGTCGTCTCGCGCTGGACCGGGATTCCCGTCGCCAAGATGCTCGAGGGCGAGCGCGACAAGCTGCTGCGCATGGAAGACGCGCTGCACGAGCGGGTGATCGGTCAGGACGAAGCGGTCACTGCCGTGGCCAACGCGGTGCGGCGTTCGCGGGCGGGTCTTTCCGATCCGAATCGACCCAACGGCTCGTTTCTGTTCCTGGGCCCGACCGGCGTGGGCAAGACCGAGCTGTGCAAGTCGCTGGCCAACTTCCTGTTCGACACCGAGGAAGCGATGGTGCGCATCGACATGTCCGAGTTCATGGAGAAGCACTCCGTGGCTCGTCTGATCGGCGCGCCTCCCGGCTATGTAGGTTACGAGGAGGGTGGCTATCTGACGGAAGCGGTACGTCGCAAACCCTATTCGGTACTGCTGCTCGACGAGGTCGAGAAGGCGCATCCAGATGTGTTCAACATCCTGCTGCAGGTGCTTGAGGACGGCCGCCTGACCGATGGCCAGGGCCGCACGGTGGATTTCCGCAACACCGTGATCGTGATGACGTCGAACCTGGGCTCCGATGTGATCCAGCGCATGGGCGGCGAGGAGAGCGACTACTCGGCGATGCGGGACGCGGTGATGACGGTGGTGGGCAACCACTTCCGGCCGGAACTGATCAACCGGATCGACGAGGTCGTCGTGTTCCATTCGCTGGGACAGGAGCAGATCCAGGCGATCGCCTCGATCCAGCTCGACCGCCTGCGCAGTCGCCTTGCCGAGCGCGATCTCAAGCTGGACATCAGCGACGAGGCGATGGCGCAGTTGGCAGTGGTCGGCTTCGATCCGGTGTTCGGCGCGCGTCCGCTCAAGCGGGCGATCCAGAGCCGAATCGAGAATCCGCTGGCCCAGGATCTGCTGTCGGGTCGATTCGTGCCCGGCGACACCATTCGCGTCCGCGCCGACGGCGATCATCTGGTGTTCGACAAGTAAGGCGATCGGCCCGGCTGCGACGCCGGGCCGATTCACTGGCGAGATTCATTTCGACATACGGTCGCGTCCTGACCGTTTTCCCGCCCGCGGCGTTCAACGTCGCGGGTTTTTCATGCCTGTCTTTCGTGTCTGTCTTTCGTTATCCGCCATCATGCCCCTGATTCCCCGCGCGGCGACAGCTTCTGCTGCAGTTTTTCCAGCGACACGCCTTTGGTTTCCGGCATCAGGAAGGCGACGAAGACGATCTGCAGCACCATCATGAAGGCGAAGAAGGCGAACACCGGGCCGCCGTTGAACACGCTCAGCACCCACGGTGTGACCAGGGTGATGACGGCGGCGAAGAACCAGTGGGTAAAGCTGCCGAGCGACTGGCCCCGGGCGCGTTCGCGGTTGGGGAAGATTTCCGAGATGAACACCCAGATCACCGTGCCCTGGCTAATGCCGTGGGCGGCCACGAACAGGCACAGCTGAATCGGGATCAGTGCGCCGCCGAGATTATCGGTGAAGAACGCATGCGAGATGATCGATAGCGAAATGATGTAGCCCACCGAGCCGACGTACATGAGCTTGCGGCGGCCGAAACGGTCGATCAAGGCCATGCCGAGCATGGTGAAGAGCACCATGATCAGACCGATACCGGCGGTGGAGAGCAGGGCGGCGTTATCGCCCAGCTGCGCCGACTCGAGAATACGAGGCGCGTAGTAGAGCACGAAGTTGATACCGGTGAACTGGTTGAAGAACGCGATCAGAAACGCCAGCGTGATCGGCAAGCGGTAGCGGCGCGAGAAGAAGCGCGAGTGGACCTTGTTGTCTTCTCGATCGGCGGCCTGGATCTCCTCGATCTGCTTTGCGGTGTCACTTTGCGGATCGATCTGGCTCAGCACACCGGCGGCAGTTTTCGTATCGCCTCGGTTGAGGATCAGCCAGCGCGGGCTCTCCGGCACCTTCAGCAGCGCCAGGGTATAGACCAGCGCCGGCACGGCTTCGACGCCGACCATCCAGCGCCAGGCGTCGTCGCCGAGCAGGCTGCCGAGAATGGCATTGGAGACATAGGCCATGAAGATGCCGAACACCACGTTGAACTGATAGAGCGCCACCAGATTGCCGCGCCGTTCGGCCGGGGCGATTTCGGAAATGTAGGCCGGTGCAGCGACCGAGGACATCCCCACCCCGAAGCCGCCGATCAGACGGAAGAACGAGAACCAGAACGGGTCAGTGGCGAGCGCCGAACCGACGGCGGAAACGAAGTAGAGCACGCCGATGATGAACAGCGTCGCGCGGCGACCCAGGCGATCGGTCGGCCAGTTGCCGAAGATCGCACCCAGTACCGTCCCCCATAGCGCCATCGACATGATGAACAGGCCATGCTGAAGATCGCTCAGCCCCCACAGCTCCTGGATCGGTCTATCCGCACCGGATATCACGGCGGTATCGAAGCCAAACAGAAAACCTGCCATGGCCACGAATGCAGACCATTTCACGATAGGAGACATGCGCGTTACCCCGATTGATTGGCGAGTCATGCGTTAGCAGTCGAATTCAGTACAGCAGGGATGACTCGATGGCGCTGCGCAAAACGATCCAACTTTAGTCGCCGATACTGGCGGCGTTCAGACGTTGTTGCCGTTGAAGAGCGGCTGGCTAGCGTCGAAGGTTGACAGCCCCCGGGTGCTGGTGGAATCTATGCGGTTCCTGATTGTGGGCGCAGTCATCCACGGGCGATCCCCGGCCGCTGCGTGAAGGGTAGGTTCCCAGTGACCTCTACCCGCCTGACGAAGGACCTCTTTCTCAGCGTTGTTGAGAAACCTAGGGCGCGGGCCAAACGCCTGTTCCCGCCAACCCCGATGCGGCTATCTGCCGTGTCAGGAATTGCCAGCGCCATGGCGCGAGCGGTTCCTATGAGTGCGGGTCCCCACCCCGGGCCCAGGACGCCAGGATATGGCATCAGGCGTCGACCGCAGGTCGACAGCGGCTTACCGCCGTGATTGAGCTTCGTTTCCGTGGATAGCGCCAGGCGCTCACGGATCGGTTTCGGAAGCGGAACCACGAAGCGGCACTCGAACTTCCAGGGGAGACTTACCAGTGGAATTACTTTCCGGCGCCGATATGATCGCCCGCTTTCTGAAAGACGAAGGCGTCGAGCGCATCTATGGCTATCCGGGCGGCGCGGCGTTGCACATCTATGATGCCCTGTTCCGTCAGGATAGCGTTCAACACATTCTCGTTCGTCACGAACAGGCCGCGACCCACGCCGCCGATGGCTATGCCCGCGCTTCAGGCAAGCCCGGCGTGGTGCTGGTCACTTCCGGTCCCGGCGCGACCAACGCCGTCACCGGTATCGCTACCGCCTACATGGATTCGATCCCGATGGTGGTACTGTGCGGCCAGGTCGCCAGCCATCTGATCGGCGAGGATGCCTTTCAGGAAACCGACATCGTCGGCGTGACCCGCCCCATCGTGAAGCACAGCTTCTCGATCCGGCACCCCAGCCAGATTCCGGAAGTGCTGAAAAAGGCCTTCTATCTTGCCGCGACCGGCCGGCCCGGCCCGGTGGTGGTGGATATTCCCAAGGACATGACCGCGCCCACCGAGCGCTACGAATACGTCTATCCGAAGAAGGTCAAGATTCGCTCCTACAACCCGGTGACTCGCGGGCACAGCGGCCAGATCAGGAAGGCCGTCGACATGATGCTCAAGGCGCGCCGGCCGGTATTCTACACCGGTGGTGGCGTCGTCACCGGCGGCGCCAGCGAGGCACTGACCGACCTGGTCCAGCGGCTCGGCTTCCCGATCACCACCACGCTGATGGGGATTGGCGGCTATCCGCAGGGTGACCGGCAGTCGCTGGGCTGGCTCGGCATGCACGGCAGCTACGAGGCCAACATGGCGATGCATCACGCCGATCTGATCGTCGCCATCGGCGCGCGCTTCGACGACCGCGTGACCAACAACACCTCGAAGTTTTGCCCCACGGCCAAGATCGTGCATGTCGACATTGACCCCAGTTCGATCTCCAAGACCGTGCGGGCGGATGTACCGATCGTCGGCGCGGCGGGCAGCGTCATCAACGAGATGATCAGCCTGGTGCAGGAGCGCGATGCGACCAACGCCGAGGCGCTGGGCGAGTGGTGGAAGAGCATCGAGGGCTGGCGTGGCGAGCGCGAAGGCAAGCTCTACGAGCCTTCGAAACCGGGCGAAGCGCTCAAGCCGCAGGAGGTGGTCGAGGCGGTCTATCGCGCCACCCGCGGTGAGGCGTTCGTGACCACCGACGTGGGCCAGCACCAGATGTTCGCGGCGCAGTACTACAAGTTCGCCAAGCCCAATCGTTTCATCACCTCGGGCGGCCTCGGCACCATGGGCTTCGGCTTCCCGGCGGCGATGGGCGTCAAGCTCGGTTATCCGCAGGACGACGTGGTCTGCTTCACCGGGGAAGGCAGTTTCCAGATGATGATGCAGGAGCTGTCGACGTGTAAGCAGTTCGATGTCGGCGTCAAGATCGTCAATCTCAACAACGGCTCGCTGGGCATGGTGCGCCAGTGGCAGGACTTGAACTACAAGTCCCGCCACGCGCACTCCTACATGGAGTCGCTGCCGGATTTCGCCAAGCTGATCGAGGCGTACGGTTTCACCGCGATCACGGTGAAGACTCATGAGGAGCTGGCGCCGGCGCTGGAACGCGCCTTCGCCGACACCAACGAGCTCGTGTTCCTCGATATCTATGTCGATCCATTCGAACACGTCTATCCGATGCAGGTGCCGTTGGGCTCCATGCGTGACATGCTGCTTTCGAAGACGGAGCGGACCTGATGCGCCATATCATCTCGATTCTGCTGGAAAACGAACCCGGCGCTCTGTCCCGCGTGGTGGGGCTGTTCTCCCAGCGCAACTTCAACATCGAAACCCTCAACGTGGCGCCGACGGAAGATCCGTCGCTGTCGCGGCTGACCGTGACCACGGTGGGCGATGACCGGGTGATCGAGCAGATCACCAAGCATCT
Source organism: Salinicola sp. MH3R3-1 (assembly GCF_001937155.1). Lineage (NCBI taxonomy): Bacteria > Pseudomonadati > Pseudomonadota > Gammaproteobacteria > Oceanospirillales > Halomonadaceae > Salinicola > Salinicola sp. MH3R3-1. The sequence continues at coordinate 49,769 of NZ_MSDP01000006.1, forward strand.
CAACAAGCTGATCGACGTGGTCAAGCTGGTCGACCTGACCGAGGGCAATCACATCGAGCGCGAACTGATGCTGGTCAAGGTCAAGGCGCTGGGCGCGGCCCGCGACGAGGTCAAGCGCACGGCGGATATCTTCCGGGCGCAGGTCGTCGACGTCACCCCGAGCGTCTACACCGTGCAGATCACCGGCGACGCCGGCAAGCTCGACGCCTTCGTCCAGGCGATGGCGCCGATCGGCATTCTCGAGGTCGCGCGGACCGGCGTTTCGGGCATTGCCCGTGGCGACAAGCTGCTCACGCTCTAAATACGATCCATCGCCAGACCCACGCCCGGCAGAAGCGATTCTGTCGGGCGTTTTGTGTTTTCAGACTCTTCGGCGGGCCGGGTCAGTTGGGTAGCTGGGCCCATAACGCTTCGATCAGCGCACTTTTCAAGCGGCGCTTGAGCACGCACAGGCCGACATCGTAGTGCGGCAGCTCCGGCTTGACCGGCAGGATCGTGATGCGGTCCAGCAGCGGGCTGTTGTCGAGCACGATGCGCGGCACGATGCCAACCCCGAACCCCAGCCCGACCATGCTGACGATCGCTTCGTTGCCGGCGACCTGGGCGTAGATACGCGGACTGATGCCCATGGCCCGGAACCAGGTATCGGCGTGGTCTCGCGACAGACCGGATTCGGAAAGAATCATCGGCACGCCTTTCCACTGCGAAGGCGTCGGCGTTTCCGGCGTGGCCGGTAGCCAGTCGGCGCCATCACGGGGGGCGATGAACACCAGCGGCGACGTCGTCAGCGGTTTGAATGCCAGTGCGTCCGGCAGGCTGCGCGGGCGAGCGGTGATGGCGATGTCTTCGTTTTCGGCCTGGACGCGAGCGATGGCATCCGCCGGATCGCCGGTATGCAGCTTGATCTCGATGCGCGGATGACGCTGACGGAATTCGCTCAGTAGCCGGTAGAGGAAGCTGTAGCTGGCGGTGACCGAGCAGTAGATGCTGATCTCGCCGGCCAGTTCGCGAGTCTCCGCCATCAGCGTGGACTGCATCGCCTGCCACTGTTCCAGTGTCTCCCGGGCATAGGAGTGAAACAGCTGACCCTCCCGCGTCAGCGTGACATGACGGTTGTCGCGCTCGAACAGGGTGACGCCGAGCGTCTCCTCCAGCTGGCGGATCGCACGGCTCAGCGTCGATGGGCTGACGTGGCAGGCATCGCTGGCGCGGCCGAAGTGCAGGTGTTCGGCCAGGGCCAGGAACTGGGTGAGCGGGCGGTAGTCCATTGTCGTTCGATCGGCTTGTTTCAATTTATGAAATGTCGCGTTGCAAATATAGCGTTTTACGCAACAAGTTGCCTGACTTATCGTGGCCTTACGCGATAACACAGGGCATCGCACCAGACGGCGCCCATCAGATTCCACTTCCGGAGTACGACATGCACGTTTATTACGACAAGGATTGCGACCTTTCGCTGATTCAAGCCAAGCAGGTCACCATCGTGGGTTACGGCTCCCAGGGGCATGCTCATGCCAATAACCTGAAAGAATCCGGCGTCGACGTGACCGTCGGCCTGCGCAAGGGCTCTTCCTCTGCCGCCAAGGCGGAGAGCGCCGGGCTCAAGGTGGCAAGCGTTGCCGAAGCGTGCAAGACCGCCGACGTGGTCATGATGCTGGCTCCCGACGAGAATCAGAAAGTGATTTACGAGCAGGATGTCGAGCCGAACCTGAAAGAGGGCGCCACCGTCGCCTTCGCTCACGGCTTCAACATCCATTACAACCAGGTCGAGCCGCGTGCCGATCTCGACGTCATCATGATCGCTCCCAAGGCGCCGGGTCACACCGTGCGTTCCGAGTTCGTCCGTGGCGGCGGTATCCCGGATCTGATCGCCATCCATCAGGATGCCTCGGGCCAGGCCAAGGAGATTGCACTCTCCTACGCGGCGGCCATTGGCGGTGGTCGTAGCGGCATCATCGAAACGACTTTCAAGGACGAGACCGAAACCGATCTGTTCGGCGAGCAGGCGGTGCTTTGTGGTGGCGCGGTCGAGCTGGTCAAGGCCGGCTTCGAAACCCTGACCGAAGCGGGCTACGCACCGGAAATGGCCTACTTCGAGTGTCTCCACGAGCTCAAGCTGATCGTCGACCTGATGTACGAAGGCGGCATCGCCAACATGAACTATTCGATCTCCAACAACGCCGAGTACGGCGAGTACGTCACCGGCCGCGAGATCATCAACGACGAATCCCGCGCCGCCATGAAGAAGGCGCTGCAGCGTATCCAGGACGGTGAGTACGCCAAGATGTTCATCGCCGAGGGCGCCTGCAACTATGCGTCACTGAACGCTCGTCGTCGTCAGACCGCCGAGCATCCGGTTGAAGTGGTCGGTGCCAAGCTGCGCGGAATGATGCCGTGGATCACGGCCAACCAGCTGGTCGATAAGAGCAAGAACTGAACGCTTTTCGACGACAGCAGGCATGGAACGGGGGTGCGACGACGGTCGTGCCCCCGTTTTCGTATTGCTGGTACAGTGGAATCGGGTTTTACGCGGGCATCTATCGTGATTCCCGCTAGGCTGTAGAATGAGCCGGCTATCAAGCCCGAGCGCACTCGCCAATAAAGGACTCGCTTCATGACGCAGGATGACCGCCACCACGAGCAAGAGCCCGAGACCATTACTATCGGCGCCACGTCTCCATTGTACGATGACGAAGACGAGGTGATCGAGGAAACGGTCGAGAACGGCAAGCGGATACGCCGTCGCGGCATCTACTTGTTGCCCAACCTGTTCACGCTATCCGCGCTGTTCGCCGGCTTCTACTCGATCGTCGCGGGCGTCAACGGCGACTATGCCAAGGCCGCCATCGCCATCTTCGTGGCCATGGTGCTGGACGGGCTGGATGGGCGAGTCGCGCGTCTGACCAATACCCAGAGCGCCTTCGGCGAAGAGTTCGACAGCCTTTCCGACATGGTCTCGTTTGGCATGGCGCCTGCGCTGGTGACGTTTACCTGGATCCTGCAGGACATCGGCAAGATTGGCTGGATCGCCGCGTTCATCTTCGTGGCCGGTGCGGCGTTGCGCCTGGCACGTTTCAACGTGCAGATCGGCAGCATCGACAAGAAGTGGTTCGTCGGTCTACCCAGCCCGTCGGCGGCGGGTGTGGTTGCCGGCTGCGTCTGGGTCTTCCATACCTTCGATGCGGAATCGCTGGGCTTCAAGATACTGATGACCGTGGTAGTGGCAGCAGCCGGCGTTCTGATGGTCAGCAATGTGCGCTACCACAGCTTCAAGGAAATCGATTTCAAGGGGCCGGTGCCGTTCGTGTTCTTGTTGGCGATCGTGCTGCTGTTCGTGCTGATTTCTATCGAACCCTCCGTGATGCTGCTGGCGCTGTTTGGCTGCTATGTCGTCTCGGGCCCGGTACTGGCATTGGGTCGTATGAACAAGGCGCGTAGAGAGAAGCGTCGCAGCGAAGCGGGCGGTCAGAACGCCCAGGATGACTAGCTTCTGACGAAGCGATCAATTCGCTGAACAGTGCTGAAACGCCCGCCCTGCGCGGGCGTTTGGGTT
>NZ_MSDP01000048.1:0-644 GCF_001937155.1 Salinicola sp. MH3R3-1
CAATGATTAACAGTCATTTGCTCTACCAACTGAGCTATCGGGGATCGTCGTTCACCGCTGGCTGATGTTGGCTCCCCGAACAGGACTCGAACCTGTGACCCAATGATTAACAGTCATTTGCTCTACCAACTGAGCTATCGGGGACCATCCTTCAGCACGCGGCGTAGTATACGCGTTGAGTCCTTTGCGTCAAGGCTGATGCACACGAATCTTCAAAACGGCGGCGAAGAATTCTGCAGCACAATCAACACGCTGCGGAATTCGCCCTATCGGTCAACGACTCGCCGGCCATAGTGGACGAAGGCGGAAGCGACGTCCATCGATCACGTGAAGCGATTGGCTCGACGAACAATTGGCTCGACGAAACGATCGGGTCGACCGCGCGGCCCAAGGCGAGATTATCCGGAAAGCACGACATTCGTCGGACTCGAAGGTCTTGATCGGGAGAGAAGTTCTTGATCGGGGAATAACGCGTTGATCAAGAGAAAAGCGTTGGTGGCTACGCCCTGATTCGAACAGGGGACCCCATCATTATGAGTGATGTGCTCTAACCAGCTGAGCTACGTAGCCGACGCTGCTGCCGATAAACGGCGAACGTTGCCAAGTGACAACGGGGGCGGACTATACCTGCGGGCTCGCTTCTC
>NZ_MSDP01000049.1:0-1598 GCF_001937155.1 Salinicola sp. MH3R3-1
GACAATATCGTCAACGCGGCCGAAGCCAACCAATCGATCCCGGTGAGCGGCCAGGTCAGCGGCGAATACGCCAGCGGCGATCGCGTGACGCTGACGGTCGGCAATCAAACCTACACCGGCACGCTCAAGGCCGACGGCACGTTCTCGATCAACGTGCCGGGCTCACAGCTGGCGAGCAACACCAGCGTCAGCGCAGTGGTCAGCCACACCGACGCGGCGGGCAATACCGGCAGCGCCAATACCGCCGGCAGCTATGGCGTCGACACCGTCGCGCCGAGCGTCTCGATCAGCCTCAACACCGTGGCCGGTGATGACGTCATCAATGCCGCCGAATCGCGGCAGAACGTTACCCTGAGTGGCACCGCCGGCGGCGACGCGGCCCAAGGCGATACGGTGACGGTCTCCGTGGGCGGCCAGAACTACACCACGACGGTTGGGGCCAATGGCATCTTCAGCGTGGCGGTACCGGGAACGGTGCTGGCGAATGCTGGCACCGACAGCATCCGTGCATCCGTGTCTCACACCGACGCCGCCGGCAACACCGGCACGGCAACGACGACACATGCCTACGGCGTCGATATTGCCGCGCCGACAGCGATTGCCGACACGGGTTCGACCCAGCAGGAGCAGGCGCTGAGCATCGATGCTGCGCACGGTGTTCTAGCCAACGATGCCGACTTGGGTAGCGATAAGTCGACGCTGCATGTCGTCGCTATCAATGGCAGCTCGGAGGGCGTTGGAGAATCTATTGCTGGCTCTAACGGCGGAACGTTCATCGTTCAATCCGACGGCAGTTATCGATTTTTGCCGGGCGATACATACAACTCACTCGCTGCGGGCGAAAAAACCACGTCCCAGATCAGTTACACCGTCAGTGATGGCCACGGCAATGTTTCAGTAACCACATTGACTGCAACGATCGTTGGTACGAACGATGTGGCTATCATCAGCGGTCCTGCTGTTGGTAGCGTCGTTGAAGATAGCAACGTTAGCGGTGGGAAACTTGCTACGACGGGTTCGCTCTCGGTAACCGACATCGATACCGGGCAGTCGAGTTTCAACCCGGGTAGCGTGGTTTTCACGGGCGCCAGTGGAACGACTAATGGCGTCACCTCTTCGTTGGGTTCGCTCTCCGTTACGGCTGACGGTCTATGGACCTTCAATGCCGATAACAGCAAGGTTCAATACCTTGCTGAAGGTCAGGTTCGGACCGAGACATTTACGGTGAAATCGGCTGATGGTTCCGCGAGTCAGACCATCACTATCAATATTATCGGTACTAACGATGCCCCGGTCGTCCGTGCCGGCACCGGTAGCACCGGCGAGAACGCTACTCTCAATATCGCCGCGGCCCAGGGCGTGCTGGCCAACGACAGCGATGTCGATGGCGGCACGCTGAGCGTCAGCGCGGTTAACGGCGCGGCGGGCAGCGTGGGGCAGGCCATCACCGGCTCCAACGGCGGCACCTTCACGCTGAACGCGGATGGCTCCTACAGCTTCAATCCGGGCACGGCGTTCGATCGCCTGGCCGCGGGTCAGACCGACACCACTAAAGTCAGCTACACCGTCAGCGACGGTCAGGGCGGCACCGCCACCTC
>NZ_MSDP01000050.1:0-2066 GCF_001937155.1 Salinicola sp. MH3R3-1
ACCGATAACGACGGCGGCGTGAGTGAGCCGAAGACGGTGACGATCACCGTGACCGGCACCAACGATGCGCCGGTCGCCGTCGCTGATACCCAAACCACCGGTGAGAACACCGCGCTGACTGGTCAGGTCCCGGCAGCGACCGATGTTGACGGTACGATAGCCAGCTACGCGCTAGACACTGGCGTGGGCCAAGGCAATGGCGCGTTGAGCTTCAGCGCCGACGGTAGCTACACCTTCACCCCCGGCACCGACTTCGACGCTTTGGCTGCCGACGAAAGTCGCGACGTCACCTTCAGCTACACCGCTATCGATAACGACGGCGGCGTCAGTGCACCGAAGACGGTGACGATCACTGTCACCGGCACAAATGATGCGCCGGTCGCCGTCGCCGATACCCGGACCACCGGCGAGAACACTATGCTGACCGGCCAAGTGCCGGCGGCGAGTGATGTCGACGGCACGATTGCCAGTTACGCGCTCGACACTGGCGTGGGTCAGGGCAATGGTAGCCTTAGCTTCCAGGCCGACGGTTCCTACACCTTCACGCCGGGTGCTGACTTCGACAGTCTCGCCGCGGGCGAGAGCCGCGAGGTCACCTTCAGCTACACCGCCACTGATAACGATGGCGGGGTCAGTGCACCGAAGACGGTCACCATTACCGTGACCGGCACCAACGATGCGCCGGTGGTCGTCGCTGATACTCAGACTACTGGCGAGAACACTGTTCTCAGCGGCCAGGTCCCCGCAGCGACCGATGTCGATGGGACGATCGCCGGTTACGCGCTCGACACCGGCGTGGGCCAAGGCAATGGCGCGTTGAGCTTCAACGCCGACGGCAGCTACACCTTCACTCCCGGCACCGACTTCGACGGTCTGGCCACGGGTGAGAGCCGCGACGTCACCTTCAGCTATACCGCCACCGATAACGATGGTGGAGTGAGCGAACCCAAGACCGTCACCATCACCGTAACCGGCACCAACGATGCGCCGGTGGCTCAGGCGGCTGCGGCCACGACAGAAGAGAACACGGTGCTGACCGGTCAGGTTCCGGCGGCATCGGATGTCGATGGCACTATCGCCAGCTACGCGCTCGACACTGGCGTGGGCCAAGGCAATGGTAGCCTCAGCTTCAACGCCGACGGTAGCTACAGCTTCACCCCGGGCACTGACTTCGACAGCCTGGCTACCGGCGAGAGCCGCGACGTCACCTTCAGCTATACCGCCACCGATAACGATGGTGGAGTGAGCGAACCCAAGACCGTCACCATCACCGTAACCGGCACCAACGATGCGCCGGTGGCTCAGGCGGCTGCGGCCACGACAGAAGAGAACACGGTGCTGACCGGGCAGGTACCGGCAGCATCGGATGTCGATGGGACGATCGCCGGCTATGCGCTCGACACTGGCGTGGGTCAGGGCAACGGAACGCTGAACTTCAACGCCGACGGTTCCTACACCTTCACGCCGGGTGCCGACTTCGACAGTCTCGCCGCCGGCGAGAGCCGCGACATCACCTTCAGCTACACCGCCACCGACAACGACGGCGGCGTCAGTGCACCGAAGACGGTCACCATTACCGTCACCGGTACCAACGATGCGCCGGTGGCCGTCGCTGATACCGGCAGCACTGGCGAGAACGCTACTCTCAATATCAACGCTGCCCTGGGTGTGCTGGCCAACGACAGCGATGTCGATGGCGGCACGCTGAGCGTCAGCGCGGCCAACGGCGTAACAGATAGCGTGGGGCAGGCCATCACTGGCACCAACGGCGGCACCTTCACGCTGAACGCGGATGGCTCCTACAGCTTCAATCCGGGTACTGCGTTCGATCGCTTGGCCGCGGGTCAGACCGACACCACTAAAGTCAGCTACACCGTCAGCGATGGCCAAGGCGGCACCGTCACCTCGACGCTGACCGTAACGGTGACTGGCACCAACGACGCCCCGGTGGCCGTCGCTGATACCGGCAGCACGGGCGAGAACGCTACTCTCAATATCGCCGCGGCCCAGGGCGTGTTGGCCAACGACAGCGATGTCGATGGCGGCATCCTGAGCGTCAGCGCTGT
>NZ_MSDP01000051.1:0-1023 GCF_001937155.1 Salinicola sp. MH3R3-1
CGGGAAGCCGCCGGGCTCGTACTTGATCAAGGCCACTCCGTAGCCCAAGCCGCTCGCGCCGTCGATGTCGGTGAAACGCCTTTGAGACGCTGGATTGATCAGTTACGCGCTGAGCGCGGTGGCGTCACGCCCAAGTCAAAAGCATTGACGCCCGAGCAGCAGCGAATCCAGGAACTCGAGAGCCGCATCAACCGGCTGGAACGGGAGAAAGCGATACTAAAAAAGGCTACCGCTCTCTTGATGTCGGACGATCTCGATCGTACGCGCTGATAGACCAGTTGAGTGAGCAGGAGCCTGTAGAAATGGTCTGTAGCGCCTTCGATATCGCGCGTTCGAGCTATTACGAACATCGCCATCAGCGGTCCCGGATCGATGTCGAGCGGCTGGCGTTGCGCGCGACAGTCGCTGAGCTGTTCAACCAAAGCCGGCGCTCCGCCGGCAGCCGGACGATCATGCTGCAGATGCGGGAAGCAGGACTCAACATGGGGCGTTTCAAGATTCGACGCCTGATGCAGGAAGCGGGGCTCGTCTGCCAACAGCCACGACCGCCGGCCTACCGACAGGCAACGGTCGAGCGGCCCGATATACCCAACCGCCTGAACCGCCAGTTTACCGTGAGCGCGCCCGATCAGGTGTGGTGTGGCGATATCACCTATGTCTGGGTGCAGAGTCGATGGTACTACCTGGCAGTGGTGCTGGATCTTTATGCCCGGCGTGTCATCGGCTGGGCGTTATCCGACCGTCCCGACGCGGCCCTGGTCATCAAGGCGCTAGACAGGGCCTTCGAGCAACGAGGCAGGCCACTGGGACTACTGGGACTACTGTTCCATTCAGATCAGGGCGGTCAATATGCGAGCCGAGCCTTCCGGCAGCGGCTATGGCGCTATCGGATACAGCAGAGCATGAGCCGTCGCGGTAACTGCTGGGATAACGCCCCGATGGAGCGGCTGTTCCGCAGCTACAAGAGCGAGTGGATGCCATCGACCGGTTATCTGTCGGCGCAGGAAGCATTACGAGATATCA
>NZ_MSDP01000052.1:0-1099 GCF_001937155.1 Salinicola sp. MH3R3-1
TTTGGTTGAACAGCTCAGCGACTGTCGCGCGCAACGCCAGCCGCTCGACATCGATCCGGGACCGCTGATGGCGATGTTCGTAATAGCTCGAACGCGCGATATCGAAGGCGCTACAGACCATTTCTACAGGCTCCTGCTCACTCAACTGGTCTATCAGCGCGTACGATCGAGATCGTCCGACATCAAGAGAGCGGTAGCCTTTTTTAGTATCGCTTTCTCCCGTTCCAGCCGGTTGATGCGGCTCTCGAGTTCCTGGATTCGCTGCTGCTCGGGCGTCAATGCTTTTGACTTGGGCGTGACGCCACCGCGCTCAGCGCGTAACTGATCAATCCAGCGTCTCAAAGGCGTTTCACCGACATCGACGGCGCGAGCGGCTTGGGCTACGGAGTGGCCTTGATCAAGTACGAGCCCGGCGGCTTCCCGTTTGAACTCGGTGGAGAATGAACGACGTTGTCTGGCCATGGATCACCTGTAATTTGGTGGTGACGATACCACCTAAATGGGTGTCCGGTTTTAGTGAACCACTACAGTCGACTAGCCGTTGGGACCTTTAAGGACTTAGTGGCGCAGTTAACGCGATAAGTCGACCGCCTGGGGAGTACGGCCGCAAGGTTAAAACTCAAATGAATTGACGGGGGCCCGCACAAGCGGTGGAGCATGTGGTTTAATTCGATGCAACGCGAAGAACCTTACCTACCCTTGACATCCAGAGAAGTTGGCAGAGATGCCTTCGTGCCTTCGGGAGCTCTGAGACAGGTGCTGCATGGCTGTCGTCAGCTCGTGTTGTGAAATGTTGGGTTAAGTCCCGTAACGAGCGCAACCCTTGTCCTTATTTGCCAGCACGTAATGGTGGGAACTCTAAGGAGACTGCCGGTGACAAACCGGAGGAAGGTGGGGACGACGTCAAGTCATCATGGCCCTTACGGGTAGGGCTACACACGTGCTACAATGGCCGGTACAAAGGGCTGCGAGATCGCGAGATGGAGCGAATCCCAGAAAGCCGGCCTCAGTTCGGATCGGAGTCTGCAACTCGACTCCGTGAAGTCGGAATCGCTAGTAATCGTGAATCAGAATGTCACGGTGAATACGTTCCCGGGCC
>NZ_MSDP01000053.1:0-4603 GCF_001937155.1 Salinicola sp. MH3R3-1
GATGCGCCCACGCTCAATCCCTCGAATGGCGAAACCGTCAGCGGTGAAGCCGAGCCCGGCAGCACGGTCATCATCACCGATGGTGACGGGAACCCGATCGGCGAGACGACCACCGACGACGACGGCAACTGGACGCTCACGCCCGACGAGCCGCTGCCCGACGGCACCGACATCGAAGTCGTCGCGCAGGACCCAACCGGCAATACCAGCGAGCCGACCACGGGCACCATCGACGCCGCCGCGCCGGATGCGCCGACGATCACTACCGCCATGGACGACGTCGATCCGCAGACCGGGGAGCTCGCCAGCGGCGATAGCACCAACGACACCACGCCGCGTCTGACCGGGCAGGCCGAGGCTGGCAGCACCGTGACGATCTTCGCCAATGGCGAGCAAACCGGCACCACCACGGCCGATGATCAGGGCAACTGGGCATTTACCCCCGACGATCTCGACGACGGTGATTACACATTCAGTGCCACCGCCACGGACTCCGTCGGCAATGTCTCGAATGGCAGTGACGACTATGCGCTGACGATCGACACCTCCGCACCGAATTCACCGACTGTCGATCCCAGCGATGGCAGCGTGCTGATCGGTACCGCGGAAGCTGGCAGTGTGGTGACGCTGACCGATGATGAGGGTAACGCCGTCGGCCAGACGACGACGGACGAAAACGGTAACTGGTCGTTCCAACCGGACGATCCATTGGCCGACGGCACCGAAATCGAAGCGACGGCAACCGATGCCGCGGGTAATATCAGCGCTCCGGCTACCGTGACCACTGACGCCAACCCCAGCGATACGACACCTCCGTCCACGCCAAGCATTACCTTGGCCAGTGATGACACCACGCCGCAGACCGGCGATCTCGACAGCGGCGACAGTACCAACGACTCGACGCCCACCCTGTCGGGGCAAGCCGAATCACGCAGCATCGTGACTATCTATTCGGGTGAGACCCAGCTCGGCACGACCATCGCCAACGCCGACGGAGAATGGTCATTCACGCCCGAGACACTCGATGACGGTGGCTACACTTTCAACGTCACCGCGACTGACTCCGCTGGCAATGTGTCGGATAGCAGTGATTCCTTCACCCTGACCGTCGATACCCGGCCGCCCGTCGCGCCCATTGTCGATTCCACCAATGGCGAGATATTGACGGGCAGTGCCGAAGCCGGAAGCACCGTTACTCTCACCGACGACGATGGCGAAACCATCGCCACGGTAACGTCGGACGTCAACGGCAACTGGTCCTATGCACCCGATGCGCCGCTGGAGGATGGCAGCACCTTCACCGCAGTCGCGACGGATGCGGCCGGCAATGCCAGCGATCCAGGTAGCGCTACCGTCGATGCCGACCTTGTCGATACGCAACCTCCCTCCGTACCCGTGATCATCACCTCGATCGATACGACGGAGCCGGTAACGGGAAACGTCGACGATGGTGACACGACCAACGATCCCAGCCCGACGCTGATGGGCACTGCAGAAGCAACCAACACGGTCCAGGTCTGGGCCGACGACGGCAGTGGCATGCAGATGCTCGGCACGACCCAAGCCGACAATTTCGGCAATTGGAGTTTCCGTATTTTCAGTCGCCTGGCCGAGGGCAACACGAGCTTCATGGCGAAATCGATCGATCCGACCGGTCAAGAATCGGATAGTAGCCAGCCCTTTGCCGTCGTCATCGATACAACGCCGCCGGCTACCCCGACGATCGATAGCGCGACCGATGACGTCGATCCGGGCGGCATGCTCGACGACGGCGACAATACGAACGACGCCACACCAATCCTGACCGGCACCGCCGAAGCCAACGCCGTGGTGACGATCCTCGCGGGCGGCACTCAAATCGGCACGGTCACCGCAGACGACAACGGCGACTGGACGTTCACGCCGGATGCCCTGCCCGATGGCAATGTGGACTTCACTGCCACCGCCACCGATGCCGCCGGCAACGTCTCTCCGGCCAGCCCGAGTTTCATGCTGAGCGTGGATACCGCCGCCCCGGCGACACCGACGATCGAACCTACCGACGGCAACACCATTACCGGCTCGGCCGAGCCCGGCAGTACGATCACGTTGACCGATGGTGAGGGCAACGTCATTGCCGAAGACGTGGCGACCGATCCCGACGATGGCAGTTGGAGCGTTACGCCCGAGACGCCGCTCGACGACGGCGGCACAGTCAACGCCGTGGCGACGGATCAGGCGGGCAACGCCAGTGATCCAGCCACCGAAATCGTGGATGCCACGGCACCCAACGCCGATGACAACAGTATCCAGATCAATGACGGCGGTGACGGCTTCCTCAATGTTGAAGAAGCGGGCAACGTTACCCTCACCGGCACGATCGAGGACGGCGCGTCTATCGCGTCGCTGACCATCACCAGTGCCAACGGCGGTGATCCGGTCGTCATCGATGGTGACGAAATCACCCTCGGCGACGATGGTTCGTTCACCTACAACGCCGATCTGTCCGGCCTGGCCGATGGCGAACTGACCGCGACCCTGGCGCTCAGCGATGCCGCCGGTAACGACGGCACGGTCACCGATACCACGACACTCGACCAGACCGCACCGGTTGTCACCCTCGACGCGCTCGACGAGCCGATCAACGACACCACCCCGGCCCTTACCGGCACCGTCGATGATCCCGGCGCCACGGTCAGCGTGTCCGTCAACGGCGGCGAGCCGATCACGGCCACCGTCGATGAAGACGGCAACTGGAGTGTGCCGGCAGACAGCGTCACCTTGAACGAAGGTGACAACACTATCGAAGTGACGGCCACCGATGCGGCTGGCAACCCATCGACGCCGGCCACCGACACGGTCAGCGTGGATATCACAGCGCCGACCGTCACTGTCGCCGACCTGATCACCAACGACACTACGCCGGCCCTGAGCGGTACGGTCGACGATGCCGAGGCCACGGTTACCGTGACGGTCGACGGCGACGATTACACCGCCACTAACAATGGCGATGGCACCTGGGCCCTGGCCGACGACATCGTTGCGGAACTCGATCCAGGCGCGGCCTCTATCAGCGTGACCGCGACCGATTTGGCCGGCAACGAGGCGACAGCGACCGGCACGGTCACGGTGGATATCACCGCGCCGGGTAACGGCGATGATGACCTCAACAGCGTGGCATTCGCCGACGATGTCTATAACGCCGCCGAAGCCGACACTGCCACCCTCACCGGCACGATCGAAGACGGCGCGTCTATCGCGTCGCTGACCATCATCAGTGCCAATGGCGGTGATCCGATCGTCATCGACGGTGACGAAATCACCCTCGGCGACGATGGTTCGTTCACCTACAACGCCGATCTGTCCGGCCTGGCCGATGGCGAGCTGACCGCGACCCTGACGCTCAGCGATGCCGCCGGTAACGACGGCATGGTCACCGACACCGCGACACTCGACCAGACCGCGCCGATAGTGGGCATCGATGCGCTCGACGAGCCGATCAACGACACCACCCCGGCCTTTACCGGCACCGTCGATGATCCCGGCGCCACGGTCAGCGTGAGCGTCAACGGCGGCGAGCCGATCACGGCCACCGTCGATGAAGACGGCATCTGGATTGTGCCGGCCGACAGCGTCACCTTGAACGAAGGTGATAACACTATCGAAGTGACGGCCACCGATGCGGCCGGTAACCCGTCGACGCCGGCCACCGACACGGTCAGCGTGGATATCACCGCACCCAACACCGATGACAACAGTATCCAGATCAATGACGGCGGCGATGGCTTCCTGAACGTCGATGAGGCCGGCAATATCACCTTGACCGGGCGCATCGAGAGCGGCGCTTCCGTCACCGGCTTGACGATCAGCGGTGGCGACGGTGGCAGTATCGATATCACTGATTTCAATATCGATGCCGACGGCAACTTGACTGCCAGCGGCGTGAATCTGACGAGTCTCGCCGACGGCGAACTGACAGCCACTCTCTCCGTGACCGATGCCGCCGGCAACACCGGCACGGTCAGCGATACCACGACGCTCGATACGGCTGCACCCGATGCCCCGACCGCGACGTTGGCCAACGACTCGGGAACTGAGGGTGACGGCATCACCAACGATGCCACGGTCAATGTCGGTGGCCTCAAGGACGGCGCCACCTGGGAATATTCCACCGATGGCGGCGATAGCTGGACAACCGGCATGGGCAACAGCTTCGAACTGCCGGAAGACGTCTATGACGCTGACGCCGTGCAGGTTCGTCAGACCGATGCCGCGGGCAACACCAGCGGCACCGGCAACCTCGGTGCAGTGACGGTCGATCTGACCGCCCCGGAAGCCCCCGTGATTGAAGGCGCCGAAGACGACGTTCCTCCCGCCGGGCCGATCGGCGGAGGCGATATGACCAACGACGTGACGCCCACGCTGATCGGCAGCGCCGAATCCAATGCCATCGTGACCGTCTACACCGACGGTCGAAACCTGGGCACTACCACGGCAGATGGCAACGGCGACTGGCAGTTCGCCACCAATGAGGCGGATCAGCTGTTTGGCGGTGAAACTGTCTTCACTGCCACCGCGACTGATATCGCAGGCAACGTTTCTGCCACCAGCCCGACGTTTACGC
>NZ_MSDP01000054.1:0-1246 GCF_001937155.1 Salinicola sp. MH3R3-1
TCAAGAGCACGAGTGCCGGCGCGGCTTCGCCAGCCGACCAGCTCGCCGCTGCCGGCGGTGCATTCCGCGAGCAGCTCGAAGCTGCTCGCGGCGGCGACCGCGAAGCGTTGAATTCGATCACCCAGTACGCCGATCGATACATGTCAGCCCAGCGCAACTGGAGCGGAAGCGGCGGCGAGACCGCGACGGTCATCGACAGAATCGAGACCGCGCTCTCCCAGCTACCCGAACAGCTCTCCCCTGAGCAGTTCTTGAGCGACGAATTCGCGAAGCAGATCGCAGGCCAGACCGACTCGCTGGCGACCGCCATCGACTTGAACGGTGATGGCACGAAGACCGCGCTCAAAGCGGCCATTACGAAGAACCTGGACACCACGTCTCGTCTCTCGGCATCCCTCGTCGAGACGATGCGTGCAGCCGGTGATAAGGCGCTGACCGTTAGCCAGGTGCGCGGAGCGCTGGCTGGCAAAGCCACCGATGCCGAGATCTCGTCCCTGATCGGTCGAGTCGACGCCAACGGCGACGGCATGATCAGTGCCACCGAGCTCGCTGCCGCCGATACGACATCCAACCTCGTCGGCACGCTGCGCGACCAGTTTGGGGATCTCTCGAACCAAATGCTCACGGGTGGCCAGATCCGCTCGGCGCTCGCAGGCAAAGCCACCGATGCCGAGATCTCGTCCCTGATCGGTCGGGTCGACGCCAACGGCGACGGCATGATCAGTGCCACCGAACTCGCTGCCGCTGACACCACGTCCAGCCTGGTTCGCTCCCTTCAGAAGGAATTCGGCGGCTTGGCAAGTACGGTCCTGACCGTTAGCCAGGTGCGCGAGGCGCTGGCAGGCAAAGCCACTGACGCCGAGATCACCAAGCTCGTCGAGACGCTGGACGCGAACGGCGATGGCCTCATCACACTCGCAGAGGCACAGCGTGAGGCGACTGCGGGACTTCCTGGGGCAATCGCGGCGTCTTTGGCACCTCTGTTCGATTCGATTGATCTGAACCTGGATGGCGTTATCACGTTCGACGAGATGCGCCGAGCGCTATCCGGCATCGCATCAGACGACCAGCTCCGCCAGATATTCCGCACGCTGGACGTGAACGGCGATGGACAGATCACGCGTCTCGAGGCGCTTCGCCAGTCCACCGACCGGACAGGCGATAACACCGGCGACATTTCAGGGCTGACGGACAGAACGCTGGGCCAGTTAGCGAGCATGGATAAACACGTTCGCTACGATTGGCG